>CAYSXI010000052.1:14051-27870 GCA_964434955.1 uncultured Pirellulaceae bacterium | reverse complement strand
GATTGTCCAAGGTCGTGTCCGATCTGGCAAAGACGGGACTCGAAGTTTCCCATCCGCTTCTCGATTCCCGTCCCGAAACCAAGAACGTGAAAGTTCTTGTGTTGACGGCGAATCGCGGTTTGTGTGGTGGCTACAACGGAAACGTCATCCGCCTCGCCATGAAACGAATGGCCGAGGTCCGCAACGCCAAAAATGGCATGACCGTGGAAGTCTCGGGCAAGAGAGGCATCTCCGGATTCAAGTTTCGCGGTGAGGAAATCGACAAAGGCTTCACCCAGTTTGAAGACCAACCCAAGTACGAAGAAGTCGAAGCCATCGCCGACGATTACATTGCCCAGTACATCGCTGGCGACATCGATCGTCTGGATGTCATCTACACCAAGTTCCTGACAAGTGCCAAACAGGTCGCGACCATTGAAACCCTGCTTCCACTTGGGTCACTTGATATTGGTGGAGACGAAAGCGACGAAGCATCCAAATCCGAAAGCTCGAAGATTTACGAATTCCAGCCTTCGGTTGAAAGTATTTTGGACGAAGTGGTTCCCACCAGTTTCAAAATCAAATTGTTTAAATGTTTCCTGGACGCCGCCGTCAGCGAACAAATCGCTCGAATGGTTGCCATGAAGAGTGCGACGGAGAACGCGCAAGAGATGATCAAGAATCTTTCGCGTACTTACAACCGTGCTCGCCAAGCTCAGATTACGGGCGAGATCATGGAAATCATCGGTGGGGTTGAGGCTTTGGAATCATAACGCGACGGGATCGCAAATCATAACGCTTAATGCGACAAGACAAACCATTTACGACAAACGAAGTGAGCTGAATTCATGTCGACGGCAACAAAAAACATCGGAAAAGTTACCCAGGTCATCGGTTCGACCTTTGACGCAGAATTCTCCGAAGATAGCCTGCCCGCGATTTACAACGCGGTGGAAGTCGAAGTCAAAACCGTTGACGGCGACACGGGAATCCTGAAAGGGGAAATTTCAAAACACCTTGGCGGCGGCCGCGTTCGTTGTGTCGCCCTGGGTTCGACCGACGGGGTCGTCCGCGGTCAGGACTGCGTCGACACGGGTGCTCCCGTTTCGGTTCCGGTTGGCCAGGAAACTTTGGGGCGAGTCTTCAACGTTTTGGGCGACGCGATCGATGGTCGAGGCGAGGTCAAAACGGAAGAATTGCGACCGATTCACCGCTCCGCTCCAAAAGTTGAAGACCTTTCAACGAGCACCGAGCTTTTCGAAACCGGGATCAAGGTTGTCGACCTCCTGACGCCTTTCGTCCGGGGTGGTAAAGCGGGACTGTTTGGTGGAGCCGGTCTTGGAAAAACGGTTATTCTCACCGAGCTGATTGCTCGTATCGCCAGTGAGCATGGTGGTTATTCCGTATTCGCCGGTGTTGGCGAGCGAACGCGTGAAGGAACCGACCTTTGGAACGAAATGCAGGAAACGCAAATCGGTGATACGGGTCGTTCGGTCATCGAGCAAACCTGTATGGTGTTTGGCCAAATGAATGAGCCACCAGGGTCGCGTCTGCGAGTCGCGCTGTCGGCGTTGACGATGGCCGAGTATTTCCGCGACCAAACGGGGGCGGACACCCTGCTGTTTGTCGACAACATTTTCCGCTTCTCCCAAGCCGGTAGTGAAGTATCCGCGCTTCTCGGACGGATGCCTTCGGCGGTTGGTTACCAACCGACTTTGGCAACCGAAATGGGTGCCCTCCAGGAACGAATTACTTCGACCAAGAACGGTGCGATCACCTCCGTTCAAGCGGTTTATGTACCTGCGGATGACCCGACCGATCCCGCGCCTGCCACGGCGTTTGGTCAGCTGGACGCGTTCCTTTATCTCGAACGTTCGATTTCGGAGAAAGGTATTTACCCTGCGGTTGATCCGCTTGCTTCTTCGAGCCGGATTCTTGATCCGCAGTATGTGGGTGAGCGACATTACGCGATCGCACGACGTGTTCAAACCACGCTGCAGCGTTACCGGGAACTCCAGGACATTATCGCGATTCTCGGTGTCGACGAATTGAGTGAAGAGGACAAGATCGTGGTTCACCGAGCTCGTCGTATCGAGCGATTTCTCTCGCAGCCCTTCCTGGTTGCCGAGGTCTTCACCGGTAAAGCAGGTGAGATCACGCCGCTGGAAGAAACCATCCGTTCGTTTGAGGAACTTTGCGATGGTAAATGGGATCACTTGCCAGAAGATGCATTCATGTATGTCGGCGTGATCGAGCAAGCGGAAGAACAAGCCAAGAAAATGGCCGCTCAAGGCTAGTCACCAGCATCGTCAACGAAACAGGTCATTCGACCTAGAAAGAACCGAGGTCCGAGACAATGCAAGTTGTAGTGGTCACGCCCGAAAATACGGCACTCGATGAGAAAGCGGATTCGCTTACGCTGCCTCTATACGATGGCTCGCAGGGAATCCTCGACAACCACGCCCCGATGATTGGACGGCTTGGTTTCGGCGAAATGCAAATTTCGGTCGGCGGATCGAACTTGCGTTACTATGTCGACGGAGGCTTTGTTCAGGTCGCCGACAATGTCGTTTCCGTTCTGACAGGTCGAGCGATCCCCGTTTCGGAAATCGATGTTGCCGCGGCACGGCAAGCATTAGAAGCTGCCCAGAACATGGAAAGCAAGACCGCCGATCAGGCAGAACTGAAACGTCGAGCGATCGACCAAGCTTCAGCGCAGATCAAGTTGGGACAAGGCTAGTTCCTACTGAATCATCGAATATCCCACGCACGAGTTTCTCGTGCGTTTTTTTTGAATTTGGGACATTGGAAGCCGCCAAGGCTGGCGCTGAATGAAATCGTGGAATCCGGTATCGTGGTGGTGTTCTCGCGTTGCGGAGTCTGGGATGCCGAAGTCGGCCATAATCCGATTACTCGTTTGGATCGCGCCATTTGCGCTGATTATCGGCATACACAGCTATCTGTTGGGCCCGATGGCGGTCGGCGTGAAAGCTCCCGGGTTTCGCGACTCGGCGTTCATGTACTACCCCCTGTTTCGCTGGATTGATCGCCAAAACGAGCTGGGGGAAATTCCGTTCTGGAACCCGGATGACAACTTCGGAGTTCCAGTGGTCGAGGACGCGACCACGAGCATGTTCTACCCCGGGAAGGCGATTTTTCTTTTTCGTGCCCTGCCCTACGCCTCTCGATTTGGACTGTATGTTTACCTGCATTCGTTGCTGGCAGCTTTTGGGGCTTTTTGGTTGGCTCACGTGCTGCGCGCGAACCGGGCCGGGGCGACACTTGCTGCCATCTCATTTTCGCTCAGCGGTTCCGTCCTGTTCCAGGTTTGCAATATCGTTTTTTTGGTCGGTGCGGCCTGGCTGCCCTGGTCGCTGGGCTGCTGGTGGTTGTTGATTCGAAAACGCAAGCGGGCGATGGTGCCGTGGACGGCGATGACGCTTGCCATGATGGCGCTGGCGGGTGATCCGCAGATGGCCTACCACAGCGCATTGCTCGGCGGACTTCTGATTGGACAACAGTTCTGGAGTCATTGGTCACGCGGCATTTTGAAAGACGCTGCGGGTCAACTCCTGAAGAACCTGCTGGGGTTTGGATTGGTCGGAGTCTTTTCGGTTTCCTTGGCTGCCATTCAGCTTCTTCCGACCGCCTCTTACTCAAAGTTCAGCGAGCGAAATCGACAAGCGGGCGAAGCGCCGCGAAGCCTGTTTGAGATTCCGTCGGCACTCGGTGACCTAGCCCAGCCCGATGAAGAGTCGACTCCGCTAACAACGAAACTTCGCGACGGATTTTTGAAAACACCCAAAGCCGAAACTCACCACCGTGACATTTACGATTTTAGTATCCCGCCTTGGGCACTCACTCAGTTGATCTGGCCCAACAATACGGGCAAATGGCTTCCCGTGTTTCGGCGTTGGACATTGCCTTTTCGCGGAGTTCCAAAGATTTGGACTCCCTCGCTCTATCTTGGAATTTTGCCAGCGCTTCTCGGTCTACTCGCATTTCGATTTCGCGGCCGCAATCGAGCGAGCGTTTGGCTTAGCTGGTCAACGCTTTTGTTCTTGCTAGGCTCGCTCGGCGTATACGGCTTGGGTTGGGCCATCCAATTTATCGCCAATTGGTTTGGAGTCGAGCTTCTAAAAGATACGCATGGAGCGGTGGGCGGATTGTATTGGTTTTTCGTTGTGCTCTTTCCCAAGTACGTGGTGTTTCGTTACCCGGCAAAACTGTTTGTCGTGGCGACGCTGGGAATCAGTATTCTCGCTGCGAGGCAAATGCGGGCGCGTGCGCTCGCCAAAAGCAAATGGCTTCGCCCAGCCGCATTCATGTTGCTCGCGGCCACGTTGCTTGCCGCCATGTACGTATTGCTTCCCGCGTTCGGGTTTCAGGAAGGCATTAGCAAAATCGGCGCTCACGAGACTTATGGCCCTTTTGATGCATCCGGGTGCGTGCGAGATATCCTCACCGGTCTTGGATCAACAATGACGGTTCTTGCTTTTCTACTTGTCGCTTTGATGCTTTATCAAAAGGGAAGTGCCAATGCGAAACAGGTGTTGATCGGCGTCGTCATGGTCACCAGCCTGGAAATCTTGTTGGCAAACGGCTGGCTGGTTTTGACGGTCCAAAGCGATTCTATCGACAACCAGCCAGAATCCGTTGCCAAACTTAGACAACGATTCGAGAACGAGTTTGGGGGCAAATTCCAGGGACCTCCCCATCGAATCATGAGATTCTCGCGCGACCACCATTTCCCCCACGAGTGGGCGACGACCAGTTCAAAAAGTCGACTGGACGAGATCATTCGTTGGCAACGTGAGTCGCTCTACCCAAAATTTCATTTGCTCGATGACCTTTCCTTGGTTGGCTCCTTCAACTCGATCGAACCCTCCGCCGCGTCGATGGATTTCATGACTCCGAACCTGGTTTATTCGAATCCGTGGTACGCACCTGCCAAAGGCAACGAGAACTTGCAGGACTATGATTTGCGCGTCGTGCTTATGGGATTCGGCGAGGAAGCCGACAATGAATTCTGGAATCAGTTTGAACCCTTGAATGCCTACGAATCAAACGAGTTTTCGATTCGGATCCTGCCACGAGATCCACTCGCAGAGCGAAGGATGTGCATTCCGGATCGAATGTCAAATGGTCGGTACTTGTTGGCCCCACGCGGTATTGAGCGCAACAACGTTCTTATTCCCATGGCCTGGGCTCCCGGGTGGACCGGCCAATGGCTGCTTGAAGACGGATCGCTGCCCTGCCGCATTCGACCCTACAACGAAAGCTGCATGATCGTGGAAGAGATCCCGGATTCGGTAATCGCGGCGTTTGAGAAGAATCCGAAAAAGTGTTTTATTGAACTTCGCTACCGACCGAAGAATTTTGATCGCGGAGTTTGGATCAGCGCCGTCGCCTGGCATCTGCTACTTGCCTACATCACCTTTGCTCTGCTAACGGCCATTCGCAACCGACGTCCACCCGGATAAGTCTTAGACTCGGCGGAGGGCTTCGATCGGATCCAGCATCGCTGCCTGGCGGGCTGGGTAGATTCCGAATCCGACCCCGACGACCATCGAAACGGTTGCGGCGACCAGCGGTGCCCATAGAACAATTTTCGTGTTCATTCCCGAAGCCAGTGTAACGAAATATGGCGCAAACACACCGAGCGCTAAGCCCAGCACTGTTCCCACCAACGACAATACCATGGTCTCAAAAATGAATTGCACAATTATCGCGGACTGGGTCGCGCCCAAAGCTCGTCGAATCCCGATTTCCTGGGTTCGTTCACTGACGGTTGCCAACATGATGTTCATGATTCCGATCCCGCCAACCAAAAGCGAAATCGCAGCGGTGGAGCCGAGCACGAAATTGAAGATCCGTTGTGTTTCCTTGGCCTGCTCGAGCAAGTCGAGTGGAACCGTAATCCGGTAGTCTTTTTTCGGATGGTACTTGGCAAGCAGCGAATCGATCAGGGCCGCCGTTTCCTCGACATGATTCATGTCGTCGACTTCGACCGTGATTTGACTGATCTCAATTCGTTTTTCGGAGAAGTTTCCTTGTTCGACGTTGTAGATAACGTCACCGATTCGCGCGCGATCGGTAGTCGCAGGAATGTAGATGTCACGATTGTAGTCCTGGGCCGAAAGACTCGAGCCGATTCCTGCCGATGGCGTTCGATAGCCGGTCACGCCGACAACCCGAAACAAGTGACTGCCAACCTGTACCGACTTGCCGATGGGCGATTCGAACTGAAAAAGCTTCCTCGCGGTCTCTTCTCCAATCACGCAAATGTTCTTGGCAAACTTGAGGTCATTCGGCTGCACAAATCGACCGCGAGCGATCTTCAGGCGATTCGCTTGGACATAATTGGGACGAACCCCCACAATCCGGGCTTCCAATGCCTTGTCGCGGTAGCGGGCCTCCTGTTGGTACTCGCGTTGAGGAGTCATGTTGCGAACATTCGGAATGAGCTCATCCATTCGCAACAAGTCCTCGTCCGTCAGTCCAAATGCAAGCGTAAAGTTTCCCCCGTTGTCGTTGATTTGTTCCTGATTGTCCTTGGAAGGCTTGACGCTGCGGACAATCACATTGGTAACACCCAGGGACTCAATTTGTTTCTGTGCATCTTCGTTCGCTCCTTCCGCGACGGCCAACATGATGATCACCGACGCCACACCAAACACGAGCCCAATGACCGTCAACAGTGAGCGCAATTTATGGAGCATCAAACTACGAATCGCAGTTTGAAAAAGCGCTTGAATCTGAGTGAGTTGCGGCGTGCGTGAGAACATGTTTTTCTTTTCAGCTCGGCGTTCCCTCGCCATCCCTTGGTTGAATCAACCTGAACTCCAATTAATTATTTCGTGACCGTTGGAGTTTCTTTTTTGTCGTCGGAGGGCGATTCTTTGGCGGCTCGTTCCGCGTCGCCAAAATCAATCATGCCACGACGGTAGGCATCCATCGCGATCACATCGCCGGCTTCGACTCCGTCGACAATCTCAATGAAAGACGTCGTGCTTCGTCCAACCTTCACCTGCCGTCTTTCGAACTTGCCGTTCTTGTAAACATAAACGTAGGATTGTTGAAAGTGTTCGGTGATGGCGTTGACCGGAATTGCAACGACGTCCTTGTAGACACCCACCAGAAACTCAACTTCGGCTGTCATCCCTGGCTTGAGTTTCAGCGTCGCCGCGAACGAATCGATCTGAACAATGGCCTCGTAGTTCTTTGAATTGGAAGCCCAGGAAGAACTTGCCAACTGCGCGACTTTCGTGACCGTGCCCGTAAATACCTGGTCTGGAAACGAGTCGATTCGAATCTTGGCAACCTGTTTTTCCTTGATCTTGTTGATGACCGATTCGTGAACATTCACTTTGACCTGCATTTTGGTCATGTCAGGCAAGTGAAATATTTCCTGGTTTTTTCGAACCGTCGCACCTTCTCGAATCCGCTCGCTGGCATCGTACCAGGGCCGATTCGCATAGGCCACGGTCCCATTCTGCGGAGCCTTGATCGTGCAATTCGAGAGATACTTCTCGAACTCCTGCAACTCCTGTTGCCGCATCTTATGCGTATTGTCGGCCTGTTGTATCTTTGATTTTGCTTTCTTCTTCTGGGCGTCCGCCGTCTTCTTTGCCCGTGCCAGCTTTCGTTTCGCTTCGTCCGCCTTGAATCGGAACTCCGTTTCTTTCCTTGGCTTGTCGAATCGTTTCTTGACGTCAAGTTTCTGTTCGTCTCGTTCCAAACGAAATTTTGCAACTTGAACCCGGAGCTCCAACTCCTGCAGCTGGGTGGGAGAACGAAAACCATCTTTGACAAGTTCGCGGAGATTCTGAAGTTCCTCCGAGTTCTTCTCGAGCTCGGCTTTGGCTTCGGCGATACTCCGTTCGATTTCTGCGACTTCCGCTTCAAAGTCGCCTTTTAAGTACTTCTCGAGATCCAGGTCCGCAAGTTTGACTTCCAGCTCCGCGGCTTTGATACTGCTCTCGTTCGTATTGAGCTGGACTTCGTATTCCTGCTTGGCTTGTTCCAACAGGCCTTCTGCGGTGTTGGTGTTGATCCGGTGTTGGGCAATCGCTTTGTCCAGCTCGCTGGTATCGAGCTTGACGACAACCGCGCCTTTCTGAACCGTCGAACCCTCGGGAACGATAAACACAATTTTGTGCTGATAGCCCGGGACTTCACATTTTCCTCGAACCGTCGATTGGCTTTCCAACGACCCTCGTTCCACAACGATATCACGAAGGCTCGTTTTGACGACCGTAAACAACAGGCTGTCGTCCGGCTGATCACCGCCGAATCCAAAGAGTCCTCGCAAGACCCACGCGGCTGAAAGCAAGAGAACAAAGCTGAGGCCACCCGCGATCCACCAAACGCCTCGTCCACGATTCGGGGCACTCGGTTGGCTTGCCGAAGAATTCTCAGCGGATTGCTGTGCCTGAGTCGGGTTTGCTCGCCCGCTCGTCGAATCGGTTTGCGGAGATGATTCCTGTTGAACTTCGCCGTTCGTCGGCATTGCGACGTTCGGTCCGCTTTCCGAGGGTTGGGTTTGCGGCGTTGGCTGAACGGACATGGCTCTGTGGTCGATCCAAAGGTTCGTTTTGAGCGGGCGAAGTCTTCATGAGCGGCAAATCCGATGAACGGTTCAATTCAATCCCCGGATTGAGGTCTTCGTTCAGCCAAATGCCCTCATCACTCAAGTATAACAGTTCAAGATCCACAAATAGCGCGATTCTGCCAATTTCGTAGCTGATCCAGTTCTGAATCAGGTTGTTTTTTGCGTCTAACAGGAGCGAAAGTGCGTCCAACAAATCTCGAGTCAGATTCGAACTTGCCTGCGTCGTGCTTCGAAGATTGAACTGGGCTTCGTCGACTTGGCGGGAAGCGGCGATAAGCTGCTGCCGCGAAATCTGAAAATTCAACCAGCTGATTCGCAGTCGACGGATGTCCGCGCGAACCTGACGGGCAATCGAATCTTCCGTCGCCATGTAGCTTCGCCTTGCTTGTTGATAAAGGACTTGAGCAGCTCGATATGTGTTACGTTCCACGCGCCGATTGAGTGGGCCGTCAAACTGGACACTCAATTCGTAGTTGTTGGCCTCAGAATCAAAAGAGAAAGCGTTTTTCTTCAGGTTGTCCGTCCCGATGGTTGCCGTTCCGGTCAAACTCAAGTCACTTTGCAAGTTGTCCGCAGCCAATTCAACCTGGCGATAAGCGTCGGTCACTCGTGCACGTTGATTCTTCAGATCCAGACGGTTTTCAAAGGCGACCGCGACGGCCTCTTCCTGGGTCAGATCAAAACGTTGAATGTCGATCAAAAACAGTCGTGTTTGAGTTTGTGCAATGAAAAGTCGCGTCAACTGTTTTCGCAATGTCTTTCCGATTTCGTCACTGATTCGTTTCCACTTATCGGGCGCGGCGAGAGCATCGATTGTCGTGCGTCGAGTCAGTTGTTTCGATTTCAAATCGGCGAAATCCGTTTGAAGTGAATCGAGTGATGCGCGAATTCGTTTTGCGATAATCAGCTGCTGTTCGAAATCCAAATTCTCTTCCGGCCCGGCCGTTTTGGGTGGGCCCTGCTTTAGTTTTTCATCCCAGCGTTTCCACTCGCGATCCACTTCAGGGACGATTTTCGCCATCTGCACTTCATAGCGTTCCAAAGCATCCAAGGCTTTGGCGGCTTCATCTTCCGGAAAAGGATCCGGCGGCAAGAATTGCAGGACCTGAAGAAAAGTCGTATCGATGTTCTTTTGGATTTCATCGAGCTTCGGGTTATTGAGTTCAAATGGTTTTAACAGGCTTTCGTCGATCTTGATCTTCGTCCCCGGTGGCAGGCCCAGTGTGAACTTGAAATCATCCATCGAATCTTGCAGCGACTGTTCGCTTGAAAGGATTCCAATACGCCCGCTTTGGTATCGCTGAAAAACCAGGTCCACCTGGATTTGCGGCACCATCTCCTTTTTGAACATTTCCTGGTGCTCTTTGAGATTGAGTTCCAGGCTCACCAGGTTGGCCCGTTGATTTCGAAGCGCTTGGGACTGAACCAACAACCCGAGATAGTCAGACGTCACCTGCAGATAAAAGTTACGGCGGAATCGCGCAAAACTGCGCACCGCGTAAAGCAGCCCGCGTTCGGCCTGGCTCAGGCCTTCGAGGGCGACGAACCGAAAGGCTCCCCGAAGAAATGGCTGAGTCAGTGCGAGCACGATGCTCCCGCCGGCTGCCGAAACGTTGCTTCCGATCAGGTCCCACGAAAACGTATTGACCATCGAAGCGGCGAACTGCCCGCTGGCAGCCAGGTTCCGCGAAAAACCATTGCTCAAGTTTTGTGTTAGCAGACGGTTTCCGGAAGCACCGTCCCCCTGGGCAAAAAAATCGGTTCCCGTTCCAGAGAAATATTGCGTGTCGAATTCAAATCGTGACGTTGAAAGCTCGAGCGCTGAAAAGTAAACGGTCTCGTACTCTTCCTGGTAGTCGCGTGAGTGCGTTTGAGCGAGCCGAACAACCGATTCCCTTGTCATGACCACTTCCCCCTGCTCGTTGAGTTGGAGATAGTCTTGCCACACAGGCGACTCGATCGGAGCCGTTTCCGGTATCTTTCGCCAGTATCGTCGATTGTTCTTGCCGTCTGGGCAATTCAGGTATTGGCGCGCCACCTCGTCGTCGACAGGACGAGGGCCTCGATCCTGATCGTGAACCTCTGCCATCCGCGAAGAAGGATCTGGCAGGACGCCTCGATTGGGGATGGCAAATAGTGGGTCGGCCTGCCGACTTGCTATCAGTTGGCTGGCTTCGCGATCAGCGCGAATTCGATAGTGGCGGCGGGTGCAGCCCGGAAATATCGTCGAGGCACCGACCAACAGAAGCGCAATGCAGATCCGAATCAGAATGACGTTATGTTGTGAGCTTGCCATCACGAGCACGAACCATCAACGACTTTTCGGAACAGGCGGACCTAATTCATTTCATCGATTGGTCGGATCGCTCCGGTTGATTCGATCATGCGCATTGACGAAAGAAAGAACGGTCTGGCTGTTACGATTGGGAAAGTCTCGCCAAGCACCGCAACCGGTAAAGTTTATCAAGCAGGTCAATTGGTGTTGGGCTCGGCCCGTAGGAAATGGTTTTGGGGAGCCCGAAGTTATCGTGCTCGTATTCGATGTTTGAACCACTCGCTTGCGCTTCGTGCTTGTATGTATTGTTTGAACCACTCGCTTGCGCTTCGTGCTTGTATCTGTTGTTTGAACCACTCGCTGGCGTTTCGTGCTTGTAGGGCTGCTGGATGGACGGTCAAAAATTGACGGCAAGCTAAATTGAGAAATGGCCCAAGCCGTCAAACTCGTCGTCGCCGCTTCCGGTTCGCATTCGCAGCTTGGGTTTCTCCATGACGACCGTCGTATTGGGTTCGATGCTCTTGGTCAGCCAAACATTGGAGCCGATAACGCTACCTTGCCCAACGGTCGTCCGCCCCCCGAGAACCGTAGCACCCGCGTAGATAACGACGTTGTCTTCGATGGTTGGATGCCTTTTCAAACCGGGGATGATCTTTCCGTTTTCATCTCGTTCAAAACTAATGGCGCCAAGTGTAACCCCCTGATAGATTTTGACTTGATCTCCGATCTGAGCCGTTTCGCCGATGACCACTCCCGTACCGTGATCGATGAACAACCTTCGTCCGATGATGGCGCCCGGATGGATATCGATGCCGGTTTGTTGATGCGCCCACTCGGACATCATTCGCGCGATCAAGGGAATCTTGAGTCGAAACAATTCATGGGCAAAGCGATAGACGGTTGTTGCAAGGATCCCCGGATAAGCCAGAATCACTTCGGTCTGACTTTTGCACGCGGGATCTTCCGAAAAGGCAAATGCGACATCATCAAAGAGCATTTGCCGTAGGTCATTGAATCGGTTCAAAAAATCCGAAATCACCTCGGCTTTTCGCCCTTCGATTTCATGGCTGCTTTGTTCCGTATCCAGTTGAAGCGACGTTTGGAGAAGCGAATCCAAGTCCAGCACCATTTTCTCGACTTGAGATTCAAAGCCATTTGGATCACCATCCGTGTTGGTTGTCAAAAACGTCGTCCGAAAAAGCTCCCGGCAAAAGGACTCGATCTGCGACCAACTCGGAAGTTCCTCTTCGGTTCCCGAAACAGACGAAGGCGCGCGACCAAGTTCTTCGACAAGTCGCTCTCGCGCCTTGTTGATTTTAGAATGTTTCTGAGTGTCGTTTGACATGGTGTTGCCCCAGCTTATGGCTTACTTCGATCAATTTAGCAAAATTCGGTTGCTTGTAACGGGGAGCTTTAGCCGTTGATTTAGCGCGTCCGTCCGTGATCGAATTCCTATTGTCAGAAGGCAACTGCCAACGTTAAATTCAAACTGACTCCCACCATTTTTGAAACAAGCTCGTGGATTACCTTGCCGCAATCTGGATGACCATGTGCCTCTTGGCACCCTGGATGTTGGTTGGAACGGCGATTGCCGGCCTGATCCACGTTTTGCTGCCGGCAGGGTTCCTGGAAAGAGCCATGCGGGGACGCTCCGGAGTTGCCAAAGCCGTCTTGATCGGTGTTCCGCTTCCTTTGTGTTCCTGCGGCGTGATTCCCGCGGGAATTGGATTGAGAAAAAATGGCGCAAGTCGCGGTTCGACGGTTGGTTTCCTGATCAGCACACCGCAAACCGGAGTGGACTCCATTCTGGTCGCTGCTTCTTTTCTTGGCTGGCCGTTCGCACTTTTTAAAATCGGCGCCGCCGCAATCACGGGAGTCATCGGCGGATGGATGACCGACATCATCGAGCCTGAGAAACATGAGGAAATCCAACAACCGGATCGGGCCACAACCCGGCGGGGCGTTCGTGACTTTTACGAGCATGGCAAAGAAATCTTGCAATCGATCTGGCTTTGGTTAATTGCTGGCGTTTTTGTTTCCGCGGCCATCACGCAATTTGTTCCGCCGTCGACATTTGAGGTCATTAACGAATACGGTTTGCTTCTCTCACTTTGCCTGGTGCTTTTGATTTCGACTCCTTTGTATGTCTGTGCAACGGCTTCGGTTCCCATTGCCTGGGCACTGGTTTCGAGTGGAATGCCAGTTTCGGTTGCCCTCGTATTCCTGATGGCGGGTCCCGCCACCAATATCGCGACGATCTCCGCCTTGCTCGGAAAGTTCGGCTGGAGAACAACGGGCGTCTATCTACTGACGATCGTTATCGGCAGCATGGCGTTTGCCTTTCTATTCGAATGGATCATTCCCTCAAACATCGCGAACCTGTCTCACGGTCACGACCATCTTGCTCATGAAGTTCGCTGGTGGGAACAGGTTTCCGCGGTTTTACTGAGCCTTATTTTCGTGGGCTTTGCTGCGGAAGCCCTTTGGGCCAAGTTTTTCAAGAACGTACCGGAATTTGCGCAAGACGAAGGCAAACAACTCACTGTCGACGGCATGCACTGTGAGAATTGTGCCAATGCGATTCAGCGGGCAATTGGCCAATTGGAAAACGTCGAATCTGTTCACGTGGATTTAAAGAATGATCTGGTTCAAGTGATGGGCGATTGTGACCTGAAGGAGATCAAGGAAACCATCGGGAACGCCGGCTACGAAGTCCGGGAACCGCTCGATCATTCTTGATGATGTGAATCAGCCAGTTTCTTCAGCCGATCATCAAATTCCTCTGCGCGTTTCGACCAGAGAACTCTTGATCTCACTTTCTCCTCGAACCAATCTTGGATTCCGTGAAATTCGGCGCTATTGCTTCTCGCTTTCGAAATCCAATGCGCCAATTTTTCGGCCAACGATTGAGGTGAGTTTTCGTAAAGGAAATCCGAAGGTTTGGAGGCGCC
>CAYSXI010000052.1:0-14041 GCA_964434955.1 uncultured Pirellulaceae bacterium | reverse complement strand
TGAGATTCTCGGGGAATACGAGCCGATTCGGCAAAACTGGGACACACCCGGATGCCATGGACTCAAAAAGTGAGATTCCAAAAAATTCATGCTGAGCCGTCGACACAAACACGTCCGCTTGGCGTAGGACTTTCCAATAATCTTCTTTTGAACCCTGGTAACCCCAGTATTTAATTTGCCGATCGAATTCGCTTCTGATCTGACCAAAAGCCTCCGGGACTTGCCGATAGGACGGCCCAACCACGCTCAAGCAAAATTCGATGTTTCGATTTCGAAGCAGTCGCAGTGCGGCGAGAAACTCGGCCGGGTTTTTGTCGTGTTCCCAGCGCGCTGCCCAGACCAGATGCGGGGGTTCCGAATTTGGTATGACTGTGGAAGTTTTGGGTTCTTCGATTCCCGGGTACATGACGAATGACTTCCCTTGCAAATCCTTGATTCGTTGCCAGGGAACAAAGTCCGGCCAACGTGCGGCGTTCTGCTCGACATGCCCCAGGAAGGAGTCACGATTAAATTCCGAGTTGAACCAGACTTCATCCGCCGCGATTGCCGATACCAGGTTTGTGAATCCAAAATGCAGATCCCGCTCCTGCTCCTTTTGGTTGGGATACTCAAATTGGTTTTCATGAAA
This sequence comes from uncultured Pirellulaceae bacterium, assembly GCA_964434955.1. Lineage (GTDB taxonomy): Bacteria > Planctomycetota > Planctomycetia > Pirellulales > Pirellulaceae > JANQLU01. The sequence goes on along the minus strand of CAYSXI010000052.1, from coordinate 13,413 downwards.
GTAAAATACCGTCGGCAGCTTTGCCCATTCGCAGCCAGCCAGACCTTTCCATTCGGCCAAGTTCATCATGTCCGTGGCAAACACGACATCAAACTTCCGGGCGTCCGAACCACAACACCGATTCGCAAACTCAATCGCAGAATGACGCATCCGCCATTTCCAATGGCGATCCGGAAGTGCCCAGTTTTCCCAACTCCATTGGCCAAACGCCTGCCAGCCTTCGGAAAAATCGCGATGACTGCCGCCCCAAAATGGTTGAAGGTTGAGCACGTTCATGATTAAAAAAACCCGGCCGCCTGAGGCGCCGGGTTGAGTCGCTTGTTTTCAACGATTGATCTCACTCGTCGTCGTCGTCCTTCACGGTTGCTTTGGAGACGACTTGCTGCTGAATATTTGCTGGCATCACATCGTAATGACTGAACTCCATGGTGTAGGAGCCCATGCCTCCGGTCATACTTGAAAGCGAGCGAGAATAAGTCGTGACTTCACGAAGCGGTACTTCGCAGTGAACCGTCGTAAAGTTTCCACCGGCGGGATCGCTACCGGAAACCCGTCCACCTCGTCCGGACATATCGCTGTAAACATCGCCGACGTTTGCTTCTGGTACGGTGATGTCCAGCTTCACGACCGGTTCCAAAAGACTTGGGCGGGCGCTTTCGAAAACTTCTTTGAAGGCATTTCGAGCCGCGGTCTTGAATGCCGCCTCGCTACTATCCACATCGTGGTATTTACCGAAATGAACTTCGACGCAAACATCCTGCACCGGGTATCCAGCGATCACGCCGCCCTCAATTCGTTCGGCAAATCCTTTCCCGACCGCTGGCATGAAGTTACCGGGAATGACCCCACCCACAATGGAATCCACCCAGAGAAAATTGGCTTTCTCATCGTAATGAAATTCCTTCATCGAATTGAAGCGATCTTTGGTGGCGTAGTCTTCGATTTTGGTTCCGCGAGGGAGCGGGAACATGCGAATGTGCACTTCACCAAACTGACCGCGACCACCGGATTGTTTCTTGTGGCGATAACTGCCGTCCGCATTGGCCTGGATCGTTTCACGGAATGCGATCCGTGGCTCTTTCGTTTCGACTTCCAACTTATCACGACGAATCAGTTTTTCCTGGATCACCGACAAGTGAAGATCGCTCATGCCTGTCATGACCAATTCTTTGGTCTGGACATCCCGATCGAGGATGAATGTCGGATCTTCGGTGACGACCTTGTTCAGTGCACCTGAAAGTTTCGTTTCGTCACCGCGACTCTTGGGTGAAACCGCCAGGGATACCATCGGCATCGGAAACTTGATTTCGTTCAACTCGAATTCGCCAAGCACCGTTCCCGTTTGAAGGTCGTCCATCTTGGCAACCGCAACGATATCGCCAGGGCCAGCCGAATCGATGGCTTCGGTTGTCTCGCCCTGTATCGAAAGCAGAGGGCCCATCTTGATTGGCTTTCGAGAAGTCGAAACCGGAATGCTATCGTCGCGTTTGAGCGAACCGGAATAAATCCGGATGAAACTTAGTTTTTGAACGAACGGGTCGACGCGCGTGCGGAAGACGCGACCGACCAAAGGACCATTTGGATCATTCTCGATCGCCACTTCTTCCCCGTCTTTGGTCGCGACCCGATCGACGTCCGTTGGCGCAAGACCGCAAAGGCAAACCGCGTCCAAAAGTTCCTGGATACCGACCTGTGTTTTCGCGCTGCAGCAAACGATTGGAATCAGGGTTCCCGACTTGACCGCCTGGACAATCAGCTTTGAAAGTTCGGCATCGCTCGGTTTTTGTCCTTCGAAGTAACGCTCCATCACTTCGTCATCCACTTCAATGATCGATTCAAGAAGCGGATCGCTGATCTCGGCAGGATCAACGAGTGCACCCGAAGTATCGTCTGGCACATTCAAGGTACTGATTACGCCTTTGAAGTCGGCACCGGATCCGACCGGAACATTAAGCAATACGCAATTGTTTCCCCACATTTCCTGAATGTCGGAGACGAGCTGAGGAAAGTCGATGTTGTCGCCATCCATCTTGTTGATGGCGATCATTCGCCCGATGCCAGCCTTTTCGGCTTCCTGGAAAACGCGCCGGGTGTTGACCTCAATTCCCGATTGGGCGTTGATCACCACCATCGCGGTGTCGGTGCCGTAGAACGAGCCAATGGTTTGGCCAATGAAGTCCGGGTAGCCGGGTGTGTCAACGACGTTGAAGTTTTTGCCGCCATGAGAGAAGTGGATATTGGCAGCTTCGATGGAATACTTGTGAGATTTTTCCTCGGGGTCAAAATCGCAAATGCTGGTTTCATCATCAACGCTCAGAGGTCCTTTTACCGTTCCGGTCACGGTCAGAAACGAGTCAGCCATCGTAGTCTTGCCTGACGAACCGTGACCGCAAAGCACAAGGTTGCGAGTGGATTCCACGTTTGCCATAGGATTACCTCTTACTATTTATCGATACTGAATTGATGACGAATAAAACGATTGGTCGAAAAAGAAGAAAGTCCACGAAGCTGCAACAGTGCCAAACGTTAAGTCGTTGGCTCTGGCGGACTCTCCGCCATTCCTGTTGAAATTGCCCGATTCGCGGCCTCCATTGCTTCGATCAGAGTCAAACGACCTTCGTAGAGACTGCGCCCGACAATGCAACCATCCAAGCCCAAACGGCTCAATTGTTCCACGTCGTTAGCAGTTGTAACGCCACCCGATGCAATGACCGGGATCCGAGAAGCTTCGACGACTTCTCCCATTGCCTGGAAGTTTGGACCTTCCAGCATTCCGTCACGTGCAATGTCTGTAAAAATGATTCCAGCCAACGGCAAATGATTGATTTGTCGAACGAAATCGACAGCCATCGTGTCCGAAATCTGTTCCCAACCGTTGGTTGCAACTTTCCCATCGCGAGCGTCAATTCCGACCAACAGCACACCGTGGTACTTTTCGGCCATGGATTCCAACCATTCGCGATCGCGGAGGGCTTTGGTTCCAATCACAAGACGCTTCACGCCCAATTCCATCATTTCAACGATGGTCGATTCGTCTCGAATACCGCCGCCAACCTGGCAAGGAATATCCAGTTCGCGGGTGATTGCTTCAATCTGATCCCGATTCACGGGACTACCGTTTCGGGCGCCGTCGAGATCGACGATGTGCAAGCCACTGGCGCCATCCGTTGCCCACCGCTGGGCCATGTCCGCCGGATCGGATCCGTAAACAGTTTCAGCAGAATAGTCGCCTTGCGCCAGGCGAACACATTTACCGTCACGGATATCGATTGCGGGCCAAATCTGCATCTATTATTTGTTCCTTTGATCTCCGGGCCCCCAAAATCAACAGCCAATAGAGACTCAAAAAGGGGGCAAAATCCACCAAAAATGATCCCACACCGGCGCCCCAACTTCAAGTGCTTGCCAGCAAATCATCCGGGAATCGCCAATCTACGCGAACAAAACGCTGTGACTGGGCAAAGTTGGTTGACATTGCGGCCCAACAATTCGACAACAATAAGCCGCCAACTTTTCAATGGAAGTCAGTCGTTCCAGTAAATCCTGACCTGCGGCAGCTTGGCCCCCGCGACGGGCAAAGGGAGAAAAATGTGAACCTCGCAAAGTCGATTGAGTCACTGACCAGCTTTATTCCGATTTTTGAAGCGACAACTTCTTCACTCACGATCGAGGAAGCGCGGTGGCGGCCCGAAAGTGGAAATTGGTCGATCCTTGAAATCGCCGCTCACCTTGTTGATGAGGAAGTGGAAGATTTTCGATTGCGAGTTCAAATGACTTTGAACGATCCAACTGAACCATGGCCGCCCATCGATCCACCGCAATGGGCGTTGGATCGAAACTACAACGAACAAGATCTCAACGAAGTTCGCCAGAAATTCGTCGATGAGCGAAAGCGTTCGATCGAATGGCTGAAAAGTCTTTCTCCCGAATCGGATTGGGATTGCACCTACCAGCACCCGCATATTGGACCTCTGAAAGCTGGCCAACTCATGGCCGCCTGGACCGCACACGACTGGCTTCACTTACGGCAGATCGCAAAGCGAAAATTTGAATTGGCCGAATTGGCGGGCGGCGAATATGATTCGACCTATGCTGGCCGGTGGTAAACGGTTTGGACGTTTTGCTGACCGCACCTTGAGATCTCAACATCGATCATCGAAGATGAAGATCCAAATTTCATCAATTCTGCCAGATCTGCCCCAGCTTTAAGCGATGCCATGAAAGAACTTTTCGAAATCATGCCACAAGTAGGAAGCGTCCAGTGGATTGGGATACGGCCTTCCAAACGTGAGCCATTAAACAAAGTCGAATCAGTTAGGGCGACCAAAGCGGTTGGCTTGGATGGGGATCATTTTAACGGTGGTGAAGGCGCCAAGCGGCAGGTCACGTTAATTCAAAGCGAACATATCGGCGTTGTCGGCCACATCCTGGGAAAACCAGAGATTGATCCAGGACTGCTGCGGCGAAATATTGTTGTCTCCGGAATCAACCTGCTCGCGCTCAAGGAACAGTATTTTCGTATTGGCAATGCCGTCTTTTACGGCACCGGAAACTGTCCACCTTGTAGTCGAATGGAGGAGAACCTCGGCGCCGGGGGTTATAACAGCATGCGTGGGCACGGAGGCATTACCGCTTACGTGGTTGAGGACGGGGAAATCGAATTGGGATCTGCGGTTGAGCTAATTCCAAATTTTGAAACGATTTGACCTTTACGGAACGAACTGACGATAAATAATTGATCAGATGAAACGGATCAGACGAGGTCCGGATCATCGCCCTCCCACTCTCACTTCCGACATCCCGTCACTTTGTCGTCAATTTCACGCAAAACACAGGGTGTACAACCAGGCACAGCCTTTTGATTTCGTTTCAAAGCTCTGTCTTCAGTTGGACCTCCGGATGCGAAATGGCTTTCCTAACCGGCGAGACATTTTTGTCTGGTGAAATTGGTTGCCGACATGGCCCGGGTTGATCGTTCGTCGTTAACGAAACTGGTAGCTACGAACAAACGGATTGGACAACACTGATTCACGGCATTTTTGGCATTCGGTTCCTTTTTGAGTTGCCTCTGTTTCAAATTGAACGGTCAGTCTCAAAAAGAGAATTTTTCGAGGTCATTTTGAGAATCCGCTGGTGCTAAACCCGCAAATTCTTATGGATTTCGTTTTGGCCTCAATTTTGCGATGACTATCACTTGTTTGTTTTAGATAACGGAGTTGCCTATGGTTGGACTTGTTATGACTGGCCTGGAGGGATCCTGGACGATTGATTCGGTTCAGGTGAATTCCGAAACGGTTCAGAACAATGAGGGATTTGAGAAACTGATTGTTTCCAAAAACCGACTTGCGATTGAGCCGGCAGGAATCGAGTTTAATGTGAATCAAGCGACATCAAAGAGCGCGATTCTCGAATCTCGATCCCAGGTATTCTTTGCTGAATACCAAGAACATGACGGAAAGCTGATCCTCAGCCTTTCCCGACCCGCGTTTCGCGAGACGATTCGCTTGAATGCAGTTTTGGATTACTAATCAGACGGTATCATTATTCTTTCTAGCCAAAGACGAAAATCCAAATTGCAATCGAAAAGAGCAGCCCGAAAGGCTGCTCTTTTTTTTGCGCTAGAGTCTATTTTGCGCTAGAGTCTATTTTGCGCTAGAGTCTATTTTGCGCTAGCGTCTTTTTTGCGCTAGAGTCTCGTTTTTGACGGCGAATTGTAAGTTCAAAGTGAAATCAAAGACGGAGGGATCGTACCGGCTTATACGGACAAACAGCCTCGAATGATTTCCATATTTTGTTCAAACGACTCCGCGGTGATTGGCCCAAATGAGAATCGAATGAAATTGGCATGCACGCCTGCTGCCCCTTTGCGTCCCATGTCGCACAACGTCCCGGGAAGAATCGCCGCCTGGTGCTTGAACAAGCGTTCATTGAATTCGTCGGCTGTAAGCCCGTTCGGCAACCGGCCCCAGTGGTAGAACCCTCCCGAACCAGTAAACAACTCGATCCCGCAATCTGCCAGTGATTCCTGATAACGTTCGCGTTGTTGATTGTAGAAGTTGACGACCGCGTTTCGAGCCTGTTCGACCCGAGCCAACTCCAGCAAGTCGGTCACATAGATTTGCGAAGGCCGGGACACACCGCCCATCGCGATGGATGAAAAGTTGCGAAAGATCTCGATATGCTCTTTGGCCGCAACCACCCAACCGGTCCGCATTCCGGGAACCTGCAAGCCTTTCGTTGCCGCCCCAATCACAAACAGATCGGTCTTTTCGATGTCATCGACGTAACGAAGCGCGCTATCTGGACCATCGGCATTGAAGAACTCATAGGCTTCATCAATGATGCCACCATGGCCCGGCTCGCAGGCAAAGTCCACCAGGTCTTTTAGCTGATCGCCATTCCATGTCACACCCGTTGGGTTGCAGGGATTGCTTCGAATCAACAAGGTTCTGTCGGCCGCTTTCCCGCGTGCATCGCGATAGTCATCAAGCGTCGGACGGAATTGATTTTCGGGATTGCTGGGCACCAGGTGGTGGGCACGGTTCAGCAACTTCAGTTTGTCGTAATAAGGCGTGTATTCGGTTTCCTCAATCAAGACCTCGATATCGGGCTGAAGAAACAAAAGGGTTGCGAAAATTCCCGGTCGACCGCCGGCAAAAACCGCCACGTTTTCACTGGTGATATTGGCGTCGTAAAAGTGCCGATAGTAATCCGCGATCGCCTGGCGAAGTGGCTCGACACCTGCCGCCTGCGGGTACTTAAGATCCGCCGACTCGAAATCGACGGAATGGGGAAGCGCGGGACCGTCGGGGAGTTGGGTTGTCAGCGGAAATCCTTGAGCCCAGGGATGGGTCCCCGGATCGCCCATGTAATTGCCTGTCGCGTCCTGGAATTTGAACAGCGTCTCATAGACGCCCATCGGGGGAAAAGTCTGCAGAAACATGAGTCCGGGGTCTCGCCTAACATTTTTGGAAACGATTAATTTATCAAATCGGTTTTGAATCGTCAGGGTAGCGATCCAACCGCCAATCAAGAATCTGGCAACGTCCGATGCATGGAAGCTTTTATGGCAAGGAAACCTCTATGGCAAGGAAACGTCGATTGCGAGGGAGCATCCATCGCTTGAAAGAAAGCCGCAATCGGCGGAGCTTGATTCAATTCGCGGATGCCCGCTGCCCTTTCGCCGTCGCGAACGCGACTGGGTGGACGTGCGTCCAGCGCAGCCGCCACGCTTCGGTCACCCATTCGCGCGTGACAATCGCCACGGCCCCATCGGTCCAGGCAATAAAAAAGCTGCCTCGAAGGCAGCTTTTGGTTGCAACGTTAGTTTGCGTAGATCGAAATCCCAAGACTAGTCGCGAGAAACCGGAGTGATCTCAAAGGTCAATCGTTTGCCATCGCGAACCACGACGATCTTGGTCTTCTGCCCCACTTTCAATGCGTTGATGGCGTCCGTGTAGTCGTAAATGTTTTCAACTTTCTTTCCAGCCAGCTCGACGACCACATCGCCGCCCTTGATGCCGACTTTCTCCGCGGGCGTTCCCTTTCGGGCACTCCCAATCAAAACACCTTTAACACTATCAGAATAGTCGGGCACGGTACCAAGCGTTGCTCGCATTCCGCCACGAACCATTCGAACTTCGCCTTTGTATTCCTGGTACACAGGCGCCTTCTCGCGACTCACCAAGTCGCGAGCAATCAAACCGATCAACTTCGCAATGTCACTGGTTTTGTCGTAATTCAATTTCTCCGGCGTGTCTCGCGGGGAGTGATAGTCGGAATGCGACCCCGTGAACGCAGCAAGGATTGGAACGCCAGCACCATAAAACTCCCGAGCATCGGTAGGCAGATTGGTGTCATCACTGAGTTTCAAATTCAATCGAACGACCACGTTGCGTCGCTCAATGACGCCGCGCCAGTACTTCGACGAACCAAGACCTTGCAGAATCAAGGCTTTGTCATAACGCCCAACCATGTCCAAGTTGACGTAGGCAGCCACGTAGGGGTAGATGGTCGGTTTCATCGTCGGAACCGCGTGCGGATTGGGCGCCCCCGGTTTCTCAGAATGAGGATTTGCCGCATGAGGGTCCTGCGCGTGAGGATTGGCCGCGTGCGGGTTTTTGGTTTTTGGTGGGACCGCGTGAGGGTTTTTCGGTGAGACCGAATGGGGATTGTGCGGGTCCTGTTTGCCGTGTCCTTTCACTTTCTCTTGCTTGGCACCTTTCGCATGCCCCTTGGGCGTATGGCCTTTCACGCCATGTCCGGCTGACCCGTGAGCCGATTTCCCCTGTCCACTTTTTCCGTGTCCACTTTTTCCTTGTCCAGAACCGTGCCCGGATCCATGTCCTGTTCCGTGCCCAGTACCATGCCCCATCCCGTGTCCCATCGAAGTCAATTTCTTCTGCAGATTGGCGACGTAATGTTTCGAGCCGTAGAGATTTAGTTCTTCACCCGACCATGCAGCAATCACAACATCGCGATTGAATGGAAGGGTTCCTTTTCGCTTTTGATCGGCCAGGTATTCTGCGACTTCAAGCATCGCTGCGACCCCGGAAGCGTTGTCGTCAGCACCCTGGTGAATTTGCCCTTGCTCGTTCTCCTTCGCCAACGACGAAGCAGCAAGACCGCGACCCAGATGATCGATGTGTGCGCCGATCACGATGACCTGCTTCGAGGGCTTGTCGCCAGCTTGCAGTCTCGCGATGACATTTCGGCCCACGCCCCGCTTTTGAATGACATCGACATTTGCCTTCAATTTGATTTTCGGAAGTTGTACTCCCATCATCTGGGCACCCGTGTCGAGTTTCTTTTGCAGCTCTGCAAGACTCTTGCCTTCGGAGCCCAACCAATTCGCGGCGACTTCATCGGTAACGCTAAGTACCCCAATACTGGTTTCATCTCGTGTTGAACCTCCGGTCAACGGAATCAACTGCTGACGAACATTCGATGTGGGTCCGCTCACAAAGATGATTCCGCGAGCACCTTTGTCGCGCGCCAACCGGGCTTTTCGACGAAGAGTCGAGTGGTATTGAAGATGCTGACGTTGTTCGGGGCTGATATCCTCAGGCATGTACCGGAAGACCATCACCCATTTGTCTTTGACGTCGAGGTGCACATAGGAATCATATTCTTCAAACTTTTCGGACTTGGGCGCCGAAATTCCATAGCCGGCAAAAACGATGGGGGCCTCGTCAAACTTCCCGGTTCCGGAAAAAGTCAAAGGGCGCCAGTTTTTGTCCAAAGCATAAGCGTTGCTTCCGTCGGTAAGCTGATTGGATTTTCCGTAAACGGTTCCCGAAGGAAATGGAAACGCCTGAAAGAAAGTTGCCTTCTTGGATTGATCCAGGTCACCTGCCGGCAGGAACCCAAGGGAATCGAGATAGGCGGCCACGTATTCGGTTGCCAACTTCTCGCCGCGACTGCCCGTCATGCGGCCTTCCATTTCTGGTGCACAAAGCTTTTGCACATGCCGCAATACATCTTCCGGTCGAAAATCAGCCGAAGTCGCGACCACCTTTTTCTTCTTTTCTTTTTCCTGCTCGACCTTCGATTCCCCGATGGCCTTGAGAATCGCTTCGTGATTCCAATCAGCAACGAAGAGCTGCGACTGCTTCTTGTTTCGATTGGACGTCCAGGTGATTTGCTTGCCATCGGGCGTAAATGAGGCCAAGCCGTCGAACCCTTTGGCGTTTGTCACGCGAATCGGAGGCACCGATCCATCCGTGTCGACAACGTAAAGCTCGAAATTCTCAAACCCGTGCTTGTTGGTATTAAAGATCAGGTATTTGCCGGAAGGATGATAAAAAGGAGCCCAACTCATGTGCCCAAGTTTTGTGAGCTGCTTCTTGTCGGAGCCATCGATATTCATGGTCCAAATTTCTGCGCGGAGCCCATCCTCGGAAAAATGCCGCCAACAAATCCGCTTGCCGTCCGGTGAGAAAAATGGGCCTCCATCGTAGCCGTCTGCGGTCGTGAGTTGTTTCAATCCCGAACCGTCACGATTCATGATGAACAAATCCATCATGTAGGCTTTGTCATACTTGAACTTTTCCTTTTGCTTCTCACTCATTTCCTTGCTGTAAGCGAGGCGGTTGGAAGCAAAAGCGATCAACTTTCCATCGGGCGAATAGGACCCTTCCGCGTCGTAGCCCTTGGTCTGTGTCAGATTTTTGTATGACTTTGATTGGATGTCATACTCGTAGACCTCAAAATGCTCATCGTAGTCCCACGAGTATCGACGTTCCTGGCCGGACTCGCGCATTTTGATTTCTTCGACCTGTTTTTTCTTCGCATCGGGGTCATCATGCGTGGACGAGAAAAGGACTTTATTGTTCTCCGGGTGAATCCAGGCGCACGTCGTCTTTCCATGTCCGGGCGAGACGCGAAGAGAATCGCCTGTTTCCAAATCCAGGACGTAGATTTGATAGAAAGGATTGCCTTCGGTTCGCTCACTTTGAAAAACGATCTTGGTTCCGTCGGCGCTGTAATAGCCTTCGCCGGTCCGTCTGCCTTCAAATGTGAATTGGCGGGCATTTGCCAGGAAACCGGTCGTCAGGTTTTCGGTGGCCGTCTCCTGCCCAATCGCCGAGATCTCAACAGCGGCGACGGCCGTCAGGAAACCCATCAAGAGCAAGGAAACACGAGATTTGGTTTTCATAAATCACTTTGGGTGTAGATAGAATTACCGGCCCATTTTGGAACCGGATCTGGGTTTGAACGAATTGAGCTAATTTCTATTTTCGCCAATAAATTTTCTGGTACTAGGGTCTGACCGATTTTGACGTTTTCGAATTGCAAAATTCTTCAATAAATCTGCGGCAATCAGTCCAATTTCGGCCGCTTCTCAAAAAAGCACCGAATTCCGGATCCGATCTAAAGGATACTGTTTTGAGCACCCGAAGATCACGGTTAAATCGGGCGAACGGTACCGATTTCACAGAACAATTTGAACGGTCGGATTTGGCCTGCAAATTCCGACTTTCAGCTGATAAATTGAGTTGATACGGCACGTTCGTCGAAGTGAAATCAAATCAGCACGTGCACGTTTTCAGGCACCTGTCGCGTCAAATTGCTACGTTCATTTTTGACGCGGGCAAATTGTTCTTGCGTCCAATTTAGCATCGCCTGCGAAATCATCATGTCGGCCACAACTAACGGTATATGAATCAATGATAGCTTCCAATTTTTACGACTGCGTCGTGATCGGGGCGGGCCCCGCCGGTTGCACAACCGCTGCCCTGGTTGCGGAACAGGGATTCCGGACTTTGCTTGTCGAGCGAGACCAACTGCCTCGTTTTCACGTGGGTGAATCGCTGATGCCCGAATCCTTTTGGACCTTCGAGCGATTGGGAATTCTTGAAGACCTGAAACGAATTGGTTTCGTTCGGAAAAACGGTGTCCAGTTCGTCAATCACAACGACAAGGAATCCGCCCCCTTCATCTTCGAAGAACATGATGATCGGGATTGCTCCGTGACCTGGCATGTCGAGCGGAAAGATTTTGACAAACTGTTGTGGGACACCGCCGAAAAACGTGGCGCTCACTGTTACGATCAGACGCGGGTTTCCGACATTCAGATCAAGGAAAACCCTCCGCATAATTTGACGTTGGTCGGGAGCAACGGCAAAGAACAAAGCGTTTCAGCCCAGTGCGTGGTTGACGCGACCGGACAACAGTCCTTTATCGCGAATCGGCTCGGCTTGAAGGTCGTCAATCCCGACCTGAAGAAATCGGCGATCTGGACTTATTACAAAGGCGCGAAGCGTAACGGCGGAATCACCCCGGAAGTCACCTGCATTCTTCAGACCGAATCGAAGGATGCCTGGTTCTGGTACATTCCATTGATGAATGACACCGTCAGCGTTGGCGTGGTGGGAGACAACGAATATCTGCTGAAGAACCGTGGAAAGCCCGATCAGACATTTGCGGAAGAGCTTGACAATTGCCCGGGCGTGAAACGACGCATTGGCGGCGCCGAACAGGTCGATCGACTGCATGTAGCCAAGGAATTTTCCTACACGACGACACAACATGCGGGCGATGGATGGCTTTTGGTGGGAGATGCTTACGGGTTCATCGATCCCATTTATTCTTCGGGTGTTTTCCTGGCGATGAAATCGGGTGAGATGGCCGCCGACGCCATCTGCAATGGACTTCGCCGCAATGACTTGAGCGCTGAAAACTTGAGCATGTGGACTTATGAGTTTGACGAAGCGATTGGGCATATTCGCAAGCTGGTTCACGCGTTCTACACGAAAGAATTCAGCTTTGGCAGTTTCATGAAATCCCATCCAGAGCACAAATCCAATCTGACCAATCTATTGATTGGGCGTGTTTTTGATGGCGACCCCGGTCGGATTTTTGAAGACATGGATCCGTGGATCGAAAACTCGAAAAAAGAAGCCGTTAACGACTAGCCATCGTTTTCCAATGACTTGTCGACCCTGTTATGGATAAAGCAGGCCGTGCTTTTGGCGCGACGTAATCCCAGGAACAGGCGATGAGACGCGCTCGCGCGCCCGTCTAAATGGCCGGAATCTATGGGCCAGAGTTCATTGCCCGGCATGTCATTGCCCGACAGGTCATTGCCCGGCGAGTCGACCCAGGTATTCGTGAATTGCATGCCTGGTCTTATCCATGTGCCCCGAGCTAGGCACCAGCAAATTGGGATGCGGGCGGAAACGGGTGGTCTCGAAGTCCGCTGGGAGTGGAACGACCTGGATTTCGTTGGCTTCCGCCAATCGAATCGCGCGCGGCAAATGCCAGGCCGACGTGATCAGGCCAATTCTTGTTTTCGGGTTTTCTTCCAACCAGGTCGCCAAGGATTCCATTTCTTCTTTGGTGTTTGAGCCTTTCAGTCGAATCAGCTCAACATCAGCGCCGGCGAATTCACTCAGAATCAGGTTCGCCTCTTCGCTGATTTCCAAATCATTTCCAACCTTTGGCTGCCATTCGGTTCCCGTGCAAATGACCTGAGGTGTTTTATTGGCCCTGATCATTCGTGCGGCCAGCATGATTCGGTCACCGCTTTTCCCCAATTGAGGCTCGCCGTTGGGCGAGGTGGTCGTACTTCCTCCGAGCACGACAATCACGTCAAACGGCTCTTCTTCCAAAGGTTTGAGTTCCAGGTAGGGTTGCTCAAGCGATTGAATGAACGCACTGGAAACGTACGAGTTACCGGCCAAAGTCAAAACCAGCCAGGCCAACCAGGAAACAATCGCACCCATTCCGATTCGACAAATGGTCAGAGAATAGGCGGCGAGAAACAAACCAATCCACACCAAACCAACCGGGGTGGCAAGCGAAAGCAAAAGCTTGGTCATCATGGTTCGTCCGGAAGTCAATCCGATCGCGCCAACAATGATGAAGCTGATAATCAATAGAACGAGGTAATGCCAAAACAGTTTTGGATAG
>CAYSXI010000051.1:0-28320 GCA_964434955.1 uncultured Pirellulaceae bacterium | reverse complement strand
CGTCTGGTCCGGCGTCATCCGCGCTCGAACCACATCAAATGCCCTCTCCGCCACTCGGACGGCGTTTTCGATCTTGGCAATCTCGGTTTTGTCCTTGATCGCCCGCAATTGCTGGACGAACCCCTGGCTATCGATGAGTGTCGAAAGTTTGCAGTTTTGTTGAAGCGAATCAAAACGTGACTTGGTCAGGTTGTCGGACTCAACGACGATTGAGGGAATTTTCTTTTTGGCCGCGATTTTCGCCAGGAACTGGTCGGCCGTGAATTTTGAAGTTCTTATCTCCGTCGGAAGCCCGGGACACTCCTCGGAAATTTGAATCGTGAACCGGGAATCGCTGACAAGCAATTCTTCATCCGACGTCAAAATCAAACTGCTGGAATCTCCCGTAAAGCCGGTCAGATACGTGACGTTGTCCACATTGGTCACGATCATGGCAACGGGAAGCTTGCTTTTTTTCAACAAACGCCGCAACCGCTCACGTCGTTGAACAAATAAGTCGTTTTTTGCCATGACCATCACTGATGCGACATTACCAAGTGAAATTGAGATTGCTTTCCAAAGCAAAGGCGGCTCAGGCCAAGGGCCCGGAATTACTTCGAGACTGCCTCGACGATTTCATTTTTATCGTCGACATGGACCACAATCGCCTGATGATTTTCGACTTCTTCGTCAAAATAGTGGGCGTAGCAGCAAATGATGACGAGATCGCCGACGTCCACGAGCTTGGCAGCTGCTCCGTTCAGGCAGATGGTTCCGCTGCCGGCAGGGCCGGGAATCGCATACGTCGCCAGTCGATTTCCGTTGGTGATATCGTAAACTTCCACGCGTTCGTTGGTCACCAATTGGGCGGCGGCCATTAGATCGGAGTCGATGGTAATGCTTCCGTTGTAGTCAACGTCGGCTTCGGTCACCGTGGCCCGGTGGATTTTGGATTTGAGCAGCGTTCGAATCATTAGGTACTTTCTTCAATTTCATTGACATCGTCGATTTTGACCAATCGCAAAAAAATTGAAAAGGCCGCGCGGGTGTGGCCTTGGGAACCAAGTTGGGGAAAACCGCCAAGAATTTTGCCTCGGATTCGAATTGTTTGGCGGATTTCAACGTGAAAACGTCCGGTTATAGACAGTTGGCCTTGTTGGTCCATTCGCCGTTTTGTGATAATGCGGTGACGTCGAGTGCCTTTGGTCCATCCATCACACAGGAATGACAATGAACAAAGAAAAGGATGACAGCGATCGGAAAAAGCCCGGTTTTCCACTAAAAATGACCTGCTTTACGATCGTCATTTTGGCACCGATTTTCCTGGCCCAGATTTTCCCGGAAAAAGTTCGTGACTTTATTCCCGCTTACGAAGCCGCGTTTGCCAATTTGCTGCTGATGGTTGGGTCGTTGGTGTTGATCCTTAGTTGGTCGATCTACCTGCTCTTTTTCAGCCGTCGCGGGTTTTTGGTTTCGAAAGTGGTTCCGATTCTGCTATTGCTCTGCACGATCGGGTTTTTTGTCGTCTATCAGCCGGTTTTCAACGGCTCGATGGGGATCACCAGTTTTGAAAACAGATTTCTCAAAGATGTTTTTGATCCGATCGAAGTCTCCGGAGAAAAAGTGGTCCTCGCCACTCCGGCAAAAGAAACCAACTTTTATCAATTCTTCGGGCCGAATCGAAATGGTGTCATTGATTCGATTGATCTGCAGACGGATTGGGAGAGCGATCCCCCGGTTCTGCTCTGGAAAAACAAAATCGGTCAGGGGTGGTGTGGATTTGCCGCATATGGCAACTACGCCTACACGATGGAACAACGAAATGAACTTGAAATCGTTACCTGCAGAAACATTCGGACGGGAGACATCGTTTGGTCTTATGAACATGAAGCCCGGCATGAAGATCCGTTGGGCGGAATTGGCCCTCGCGCCACGCCCACCGTTCATGAAGGACTGGTTTACGCCCAGGGCGGAACCGGGATATTGCTATGTCTTGATGCGACCAACGGCGATTTGAAATGGGAGAAAAACCTTCCCGACCTCGTTGGCATCACGATGACCGAGCGGACCCGCTCCAATGGCGTCAAATATCAGGTTGAAGACAGCACCCTCATGTGGGGGCGTTCCGCGTCTCCATTGATTCACGGCGACGAGGTGATCATGGTCGCTGGCGGCCCAGCCGATGGAGATCAAACGACGTTCATTGCGTTTGACAAGAAAAGCGGTGAAGAAACTTGGCGGGGTGGAAACCTGAGCGTCGGTTATGCTTCGCCCATCATCGAGAAGATTGCGGGTGTTGAGCAGATTCTATTGGTCACCGAGAACAAGGCAGCCGGTTTTGAAGTTGGAACGGGAAAAGTGCTCTGGGCTCATGATCGACCGGGGCACAGCAATGGTGACGCCAACTCTCAGCAAATGGTCGTTGTCGATCAAAATCGACTCCTGCTGACCAAGGGGTACGGACTCGGCGGCGAACTGATCAAAGTTACCGAATCGGGTGGCGAATGGAATGTTGAATCCGTTTGGAAGAACTCGCGCGTTTTGCAGACCAAATTCACCAACGCGATCCTGAATGGCCGATACGCTTTCGCGATTTCAGAGAAAGTACTCGAATGTGTTGACGTCGAGTCGGGCGAACGGCTTTGGCGGCAACTTCGGGTCAATCACGGTCAAATGCTTCGAGTTGGAAATCACTTGGTCGTTCAAAACGAACGAGGTGGTGAAATTTCGATCGTGGATGCTACGAATGAATGGAATGGCGTGGTTGCAAAAATCAAACGTCCATTCGGCGCCCGTGAGCGTTGCTGGAATACGCTATGTGTGCAGGACAGCTACCTGCTAATCCGTTCCGAATCGAATGCCGCTTGTTTTGAGTTGCCTATCCGTTCCAAGGCGGCGGGCGGACCCAGACCGGATCCGAATCGAAAATAGCAAACTCGCGGGGACATTGAATTGCCGAAAGATGCAGAGGTTGCCGGTCCGGTTGCCATGGTGACCGGTTCCAGTTCGGGAATTGGTGAAGCCATTGCCTGGCGGTTCGCAAAGTTGGGTTACCGCACCCTTCTCCACGGCGGCGCGAACGCGGAAAAGCTGCAGCAACTTTCGGATCGTTTCGCCGAGGACGGACTGGTTCATCAGGCCTTGTTGTTCGACCTCGGCAACAGCGGCGACGTCGATCGCTTCGTCGACGACGCCTGGAGCCGATTTGGGCGAGTGGATGTGCTCGTCAACAATGCCGGTGTCGATCTCGTCACGCAGGATACGCAACTGTCATTGGACGAAAAGCTGGGCAAGCTGATTGATGTCGATGTTCAATCCACGATGTTGCTTAGTTTGAAGGTCGGCGAGCGAATGCGAGAAGTTTCGCGGGAATCGAATGCGTCCAATGGGCATTTTTCAATCTGCAATATCGGTTGGGATCAAGCCTATCAGGGGATGGCCGGGGAAAGCGGTGTGCTTTTTTCGACATCAAAAGGGGCGATCATGAGTATGACCAAGAGCCTTGCTCAAAGCCTGGCACCCGAAGTCCGAGTTAACTGCGTTGCGCCAGGTTGGATTCAAACAAAGTGGGGTGTCGGCGCGTCGGATTATTGGCAATCGCGCGCGAAAGCGGAATCGCTGATGGATCGTTGGGGCACGCCGGAGGACGTTGCCAATATGGTCGGTTTTCTATCGGGCGCGGAGGCCAGCTTCGTTTCCGGCCAGGTGATTAATGTCAACGGCGGCTTCCGGTATAACAGGGACTCATCTAATCTTGATGCCTGACCGTTTTAATTCGCTCTAAGAATCAAAAGGATTCAATGGATCAATCACTCACTGCTTCTCGCGCTGAATGCGAAGGACTTCCCTGCGTTTTGGTTGGGCCGCTCGATTCGGAAAAGCCGGTGGGCAAAATTGTCGTTTTGCTGCATGGGTTTGGAGCGAGTGGCACGGATCTAGTCCCCTGCGCACCTGAACTGATTTCTTGTGATCCCGAAGCGCTACGCGATGTTCTGTTTGTTTTTCCAGAGGCACCCCGAGATTTGACAATGGAAGGGATTCCGGGCGGGCGGGCTTGGTGGCCGATCAATATGGCAGCCCTGATGGAAATGTTCGAGGTGCAGAATTTTGATGAGTTGGCCGCGGTTGTTCCCGAGCCGCTTTCAGATGAATCCGATCGGATTTCGCAAATGCTTGATACCCTGGCCGAGGAGCATGGGGTAAACAAAAAGGACGTGTTCGTCGGTGGCTTTTCCCAGGGGGCAATGTTGGCCACGGACGTGGCGCTTCGAACAGCAGAGCTCGGCGGCCTGGTTGTTTGGTCCGGAACGATGATCGCGCAGGAACGCTGGAGCGGTTTTGAGCGTGACGGGGGCATCTCAATCGTCCAGTCTCACGGCAAGATGGATCCGGTTCTTCCCTTCAGTGTCGCGGAAACGCTGCGAGACTTTCTTGTTGAAAAAGGCAATCACGTTGACTTTCATGCTTTTGATGGTTTTCACCAAACCGATCGTATTGGCATCACCAAATCGGCAAGTCTGATTGCCGGGCGCGGATAGGCTCAGCTTCCTAAACATCGCTGCCGATAAAGCATGGGTTCCCGCGTCGCAACTTCCAGGTGGCGCGGCGATCCTCCCGTTTTTGAAGGCTGTTTCGATGTTGAATCCCTCCACCTCGACGCAATCGATACGACCTGAACTTCCGGCACAGTGCTCGTAAATCGTTAAGCTTTGACATTTTTTCAGATGCCGAAGCGTTTCGACGATACTCTTTGTGTCCGAAACAAAAAGAATTCCCCCAGGTGCTCCGTAATGATTGAAAATCCAGACCAGCCTGAAATGAATGATCCCGAAGTTGCTGAGTTGCGGGATGCGAAAAAGCGGCGAACGAACACAAGTTCTTTACAGACGCCGCTGGAAACCTATCTGCGGGAAATCAACGAAACCAAACTGCTTACCGCGGACGACGAGAAACTACTTGCCAACGCGATCGCCGACGGCGATGTTCGCGCTCGAGACAGGATGGTACGAGCCAACCTTCGCTTGGTGGTCAACATCGCACGCGGCTACACGGGCAAGGGCCTGGGGCTGCAAGACCTGATCGAAGAGGGGAACCTGGGATTGTTAAGAGCCGTTGAAGGTTTCGATCCTTCGGTTGGTACCCGGTTTAGTACCTACGCAAGTTATTGGATCAAGCAATCGATCAAGCGGGCACTGATCAACTCGGCCAAAACGATTCGAATTCCTGCTTACATGGTCGAGCTGTTGTCGAAATGGCGGCGAGCGTCGGCACGATTGAATGACGAGTTGGCCCGCTCGCCAACCGCGGAAGAAGTTGCCCGCTTGCTGGGGCTGCCGCGTCGCAAATTGCCCATCGTCAAAAAAGCCATTCAGATCTACAACCTGACGCCGCAAACCGATCAATCCGAAGCCGGATGGTCGCTAGGCGAAATGGTGATGGATGAACGGATGCGGACGCCGGATGATGAGTTGGTAGAAAACGATATCCTTTCCCGGGTCATGGAAATGCTGCATGAGCTTGAGCCCCGGGAAGCGACCGTTTTGCGAATGCGATTCGGACTGCATGAAACGGAGCCGCACACACTTAAGGAAATTGGTGAACAGCTTGGGCTGACACGGGAACGAGTTCGCCAAATCGAAACGGAAGCGCTCAAGAAACTCGGAGACGGCCTGCGAGATCCTCGCGACATGGAATTCCCCGTCTTTTAAGAATTGAACGTATTCAGTCCCGCCGCCCCACGCCGTCAGCTTGGGGCGAGTTTCTCCCAATTCGTTGAGAAAAATCAGGAATTTGTGTAGCCTAAAAGGACGTCAACGGCGGCGTTGGCGGTCCCATTTCCTGCTGGCAGATTCATCGGTTTTCCCATCATGCGAGATCGTCTCTCCCGATTTTTGGGTAAGAAAAAAGGCAATCGCCGAAGCGGTTCTCCGCAGTGGGGAATCTTCATCGATGTTTTTGTTTCGGTTTCGCTCGTCTTGGCGGGCGTCATTCTGCTGGTGGCGACTTCAACACTGCTCGTTCAACAGCAGCAGCTTGGCTGGATGTCGATTTTTGCCCGGGTCGTATTCGGTCTCCTGTTTCTCGGCTTTGGGGTTTACAACCTGCTCAAGACGCTTTGGTTGATTGGAACTTCCGCGGAACGGAGGGGAGCGATCGTTTCACTTGCCAGGGATGTCGAGCTTTTCAATGAGCTTGGTTCCGAGGAACCGTCGTATCCCAACGTCCCCTCCTTCGCGATGATGAAACGCTTCAAGGGGCTTCGTCTTGCGTTTCGCCTGCCATCCCAGGGGTTTGCCCAGATGGGATTCTGGGCCAATGTGGCGATGACGCTTACGTTTATTGTCGTTTCGACCATTTTGGTCATGTATTGCGTCCAGTCCATTCAGGAATCCAACCCGCGCTGGATCTTGATTGTGCTGACCGTCATCCATTTATCGGCGACGGTTTTCCAATTTGTCAGTTTCATTCGGATATTGATTCGGTCGACGGCCTTGGGTCCCTCACGTATGGAGGTTTCGTCGGTCCCCTTCTCGCCCGGCGAATCGTTTGACGTCTTTTTTTCCCAGTCCGGCCGATTGTTTATGAAACTTGTTGACATCGAGTTGGTATGCTTTGAGCAGGCTACCTTCAACCAGGGCACGGATATTCGAACGGAAACTCGAGCCGTTTATCGACAGCGAGTTTTTCGCCAACGCGGAGTTGCGATTCAGGCCGGGGAGCCTTTGGAACGTCAGTTTGATTTTGAAGTTCCCAAGGGCGTCATGCACAGTTTCGTTTCCGACAACAATCAGGTTCATTGGAAGCTGGTTGTGACCTGTGTCGCCAAGGGGTGGCCCAAGTTTGAGAGAACTTTTCCCGTCGTCATGACCCCCGCAACGGTTTCATGAATCCATCCAGTCAGCCCGGCATCGAACTTCGCATCATTGCGAATCACTTGCAATTTGATCCGGGAGAGTCGTTGGTTTGCGAGTATGAGATTGACGACCAGCTTTTCGAAACGGTTCAAACCGTCGAGACCTCGGTCTTGTGGATTAGCGAAGGAAAAGGTGATGAGGATATTGGCGTTCATTTCTTTGTGCGCCGAACTCGCGCTCAGCTGAACGATGACCGAATGTCGGCCTACCGATTTGAAACTCGCTTGCCTGTTAGCCCGTTGAGCTACGATGGTGAAATTTTGAAAATTCGTTGGTGTGTCCGCGTCAAACTTTTCTGTGAGCAGGCCCGAATCGTGACCGTCGAAAAAGAACTGCGGCTCGGCCGAGTGGGCATCGAGGGCGAAAATCTGTTTCGCAGCGATCGGGTAAGTGAAAAAGCAAAACGAGCTCATTAACTGGCGCCGCTCTTGAATTCCAATCGGATTCCACTGACCAATCCTTTTGCCACGCGGGCAATCCGACCGGGTGCAATGGACTACATTTTCCCGCCGGATCAAAGTTCCGCTTCGTTGATTGCTGAACTGGAAAAGAACGGTGGGTGCGGACAGATCGTAGGCCCACACGGTACCGGCAAAACGACCTTGCTATACGAAATCACTCGTGAGTTGGAAAAACGCGGCCAGGGGTTCCGATTTGTCCGGCTGAGTGCCGGGCAAAAATCGTTGGCGGAGGCGGAGACCGTCCAGTTCTTTCATGGCGAATCAAGGAATGAAGCATTTCAATTGTTAATCGTCGATGGATTTGAGCAACTTGGTTTCTGGGAACGACGGGAGTTGATCCGTGAAGGAAAACGAGAAAAAAATCGTGGGCTTTTGATTACCAGCCACGAGAAGACCTCGCTTCCCGTCCTTGCGTCGACGGAAAACAAACTAGATTTGCTGAGGCAAATTGTTGAGAAACTTGGCGTAGAAATTGAAGACCAATTATTGAATGAAGTTTACAGCCAAAACTCCAATATTCGTGAAATGCTGTTCGCGCTGTACGATCGCTATGAGAGAGGGGAGATCAAGCGAGCATCGTCTACTTGATCATCGATTGTTCACGAAAAAACTCGATGGCTCTTTGCAACGCCGGCTCGAGTTCCGAGATCGAATAACCCAATTGCGACTTCGCTTTATCACTTGAATAGTAATGGTAAAGACTGGAGAGCTTGATACCGGCGGAGTTGACTTCCCCTTCTTTTCTTTTGAACTTCGTCGCCAAGTCGCCAAAAAAACCGGCACCCCAGGCGACAACCGGTGACATCCGCTTTAGCGGACCCGGTCGATCTAATAATTGGGCCATGCGTTTCCAAAGTTCGACGTAAGTCATGTTATGACCGCACAGAATGTAACGCTCGCCAGGCTGGCCCTTGGTCGTCGCCGCCACGATTCCTCGGCAGACGTCGAGCACATCAACGGCTGAAATGCCACCTCTTGGTCCCAGCGGGATCCACTTCGTGGCGATTGCCGTAATCATCTGGCCCGAACTGGGCTTCCAATCAAAGCTGCCGAACATTAACCCCGGGTAAATCAAGACGGCATCGAGCCCCTTGTCGACTTCTTGAAGCACGACTTGGTCGGCCTCACGTTTTGTGAGCACGTAAGCACAAGCAACCTTGGCGGGGTCGACGTCGTTTTCCGTTGCCGGCTCATCCTTTTTTCCCGCCGCCAGTGCATCGACCGATGAAATGTGAATCAATCGAACACCCATGGCTCGTGCGGCGTTTGCAATCAATTCGGTGGGAACCACATTCACGTTTCGTGATTCGTCCAGTCGCGTCCAGCCAAAGTGAATCATGGCCGCGGCATGAACGACAACGTCCATTCCGGACAGGGCCGATTCAATGGATTGGGGGTCATTCAATTCCCCCGTGAAGATTTCGACATCCAGATCGCGTAGTTCTTTCCGATCCTCAGGCGGTCGGATCAAGACGCGAACCTGATGGCCAAGCTCGACAAGCGTTCGAGCCAGATTGTTTCCGAGTAAACCCGTTGCGCCAGTGATCAGATACTTCATGGGTACGAAGACGCTTTTGGAGCCAGAGGCGTCAAAAACGACTCAGAGCTTCGATACAAATGAGGCCATGCCGCCAAAGGGGCGGTGCCCAAAAATTTCGGCGGAGACTCCAACTACTTTAGTTGAGTTTGCCCCGGATCGGAAGCAACGGAAGTAGCGGAGTTGCCCGAAAATGATTTGATTTTGGCAACGTCGTTGCTGTTTTCAAAACTCAAAAAGTCCATCCCGCCTTGATCGTCGGTCGGGATCATGATGCCGACGATTCGCCAGCCCATTTTCTTTTTCCGCAACAAGTAAGAAAACTCAGACGATTCCGTTTTCCCATCAACCGGTTCCTGGACCAGGCATTGAACCAAGGCAATGCTCTTCGCACTGTTGTTGTACTGGACATTGGTGACGCTGCAGGAAGCCCTTGGACCACCCGGGTACTCCAACTCCACGCGCGCGGAACGAATCAAGTTATGGGCTGACTTGGTAAGCAGTCGCTCCCAAGAGATGTTGTCGCCTTTTCGAATCGCGGCCAGAAAGCGAGTGCAGATTTCGCCCGGCGGGGTTTCCACCGTTAGTTTTGATTCCGCGCCATTGGTTGCCGGGGATTTCTCATCGGTCGACTGGTTGGCCTGGACCACGTTGACGTCGTTTTTCTCGACGTTCGACTGTTTGTTCTTATCGTCCGAGTCCTTCTTCGATTTGTCGTCGTCTTTATCACCGCCCCCACAACCAGAGGCAACCAACAACGCAAACCCAAATAGCAGGCAATTCAGTTTTTTCACAGGATCAAACCTTCCTTGGTGATCATGTTCAACATCGAGTTATCTGTTCTTCAGAATTGGCGTATTCTGCAGTCTTGCTCAATCTCGTCAATAGAGGTTTCGCTAGCGGCTGAAATGGTTTTGCTAGCGGCCGGCGCATGAAAAAGGCCGGAATGGACTCATTCCGACCTGGTGAATCACAGCAGCAATGTCGAGGCTGGTTACTTCTTGATCGTCAAGCTTTCGATCATTGCCTTAAAGGCCTTTTCGTGTTTGTCGACGGTCTTTTTGTTGGCGTAGAATTTGACGAAGTAGTTGCCCATGCCCTCGGTTTCGATGATGGCCGCAAGCATACGGTAGTCCTTCTTTTCGATGGTGTCGGGGCGAACCGGGACGGGACGATGAAAGTAAGTGCCTTCAATGTCAACGAATGTAACCTTTTGTTCCGCCACTTCCTTTTCCGTCGTCTCAGCTTCAGCCGCCGAGCCGTCTGCTTGAGCAAACTGCCCTTCCCAGCGCTCGATATTCTGATCAATCGATCCGCCAGCACCCATGATGGTGATTCGACCGTTATCCTGATCTTTGACTTCGGTCGGAACGGACATTTCGACGTCGATCATGCGAAATTTCGGCTCGACCTTTTTGAAACCTTTGGGAAGTTTCATTTCGAGGCGTCCGCGTGAAAAAGAAAACGTCTCATCTTCTTTTTCATCCGCTTTACCTTCCTGTTTCTTGTCCTGGACCTTCACCTCAATTTTGGCTGAGGCCGTTTGGAAGCCGTAAACGTTTTGGCAAACATTCGTGATGGCAAAGCCCAATGCAAGCGAAAGAACGATTCTCATAGTCATATTTGATTCCTGATTCATGGTAAGACTCTTTTGATTTTGATTTGGTGGAGAAGCAATGGAAGCCAATCATCGGGAGCGGTCAGCTTTGACCGATGACAATCGCCAATAGCACGCCCAAGGCAGCAATTATCATGACGCCGACAAAAATAACAACGATTCCGCAGGTCGCTTTTCTCTTCTTCGTTCGGTAATAGTCCAGTTTTTTCTTGTTCGCCGCATCGGGGTCAACCACGGACGGTTGTGCAGCCGTAAATGGCGCATTCGAAGCGGAAGCCAGTACGGTCGGTGGATTGGATTTTTCGTCGGACAGTTGGGCAAAAACATTCTGAGCGATCAGCCAATCCGCCCAGCCTTCGCGCCAAACGAGGGAATGCGCTCCAATTCTGCCTTCGCCAATCCACTGTTTCATCAAGTCGGCACTTGCCGGACCAAATTGTCCGCCACCCGGTGGGCGAACATACCAGACCGCATTTGGCGCATCCGCGAGAGGATCGCGGACCGCCTGTTCCGAGCCGCTTGTGGGTGGAGCTTGATCCTTGACCGGCAGTGCTTCGACAACGGGTTCGGTGGCGACGGGTTGCCGCTGGTCACCGGAAACGTCGGAAACCGAAGCGGTTGCGGCGGCTGAATTGTACGTAGAACGATTGGTTTCAAATACTTCCACTTGCTCGACCGCCTCGACAATGTCGGCCGTTGGTAAGGGTTTCGCCGGATCAATTTCGCTGGGGCTTTTCTTCTCGGCGACAGGCGTCTGGATGGGCTTTGGGGCCAGTCCATCATCAACGGCCCTGTTTGCTCCCGCAGCTGAGTTCGTCTTGGCGCCCGGTTTCAATTGTTTGGGTGGTTTGGCGGCCGCGGCTCCTTGTTTTTTTTGTGTCGTATTCGCCGGGCCGGTCGAATTGTTTTTGCCTGGTGTGGCCTGCCCTTTTCCCGTTTTTGACTTGGGGCCCGTTTGTGAACTTTTTGGTTGCGTCGCGGTGTTCCGGGATTTGCTTGCGGGCTTCTGGACTTTTTTCGCAGAATTCTGGGTAGCGGTTACGACGGAGGTGCCCTCGTTTGCTGACCCTGGGGCAGGAGGACTGAGTTGGCCTTTGTCAGGTTGCTGACCGGCTTCCCGCCGCTGACCGACTTCTTGATGAATGTCAGTATCGGCGCTGGCGGCAAGAGCATCCGCTACGGCGGATCGTTTGGGTATCTGAATCTTCTTTTTGCAGATCGGGCAAATGCCACGCAAGCCGGCCAGTTTCGCTTTGACATTCAAAGCGGCGTTGCACTCAGAGCAATTAAACTTGATGCCCATTGAAATTGATCTCGTTCCGAAAGAGTTGGGCGCGCCGGCACGCAGGCCCAACCACATTATAGACCGCTCGCGGCGGGAATTCAGCCAGACGTTTGACGAGTTTAGTCGGCCGCCATAACTTTGCTAACAATTTCCTGGTCGAAATAGTTGATCGACATTCCTGCATCGATCACCAGCGTTTGAGCTTGAATTCCCGATGAACGAGGGCTCAAAAGGAACACGGCCGCATCAGCGGCCTCGGAAGTTTGCACGGCTTTGCCACGAGGTATCACTTGTTCGGCAAACAGGTAGGAATCGACGTAGCCAGGGATTCCGGCAGAAGCACTGGTTTTCAGTAGTCCCGGTGACACGGCATTGAAGCGAACCTTCGAAAATTTGCTGAAGCTCTTGGCCAGAAACGCAAGCGAAGAATCCAAGGCCGCTTTTACCGGTGCCATGAAGCCGTAATTCTCACTCGCCATTCGAGTTGTCGAAATCGAAATCGTGATGACCGAGGCATCGTCGGCAAGTAACTCTTTGAATGCGTTTGCGATTGCGATCAGGGAATAGCATGAAACATCGAATGTTCGTAGCAGTTGTTTTTTGGTCGTTTCGTGAAAAGGCTTCATTCCGGACTCATCGTACTCCGCGAATGCGATCGAATGGACAAGCCCATGAACCTGATCGGTTATCTCGCTAACTTGTTGGGCGACCGATCGTATTTGTGCTTCGTCTTCAACATCACAAATCAAAACCGGCGAATCGCCGGCAAGCTTGCCAACCGATTCTTTGCGGGCCTCACTACGAACGACAAAGATGACGTTCGCGCCGACTTCTTTGAGCGACTTCGCGATATGGAAGGCGACGCTTTTCTTGTTGGCGACACCAAAGACGACAACAGTCTTGCCTGCTAACTTTAAGAAATCACTCACTGGCAATGTCCGTTCCGTTTCCGTTCGACTCGCTTGGTTCCGAACCGTCCATGGCTGGCACGAGGGTACTGACGTAGCTTAAGCGAACCGCCAGCTTGCCTTCACACATGACTTTGCCCGAGAAAAAATAAAACCCGGAGGAGACTTCATCGAACTTCGCGTAGAGGTCGACGGTTTGCCCCGGAAAAACCGGCTGCTTGAATCGGGAATCCTTGATTCGTGCCAGGACCGGCGTGCCGGAACCAGTTGGGTAAACGTTCGCGCCAAGAATGGCACCCGTTTGAACCGCCGCTTCGCAAAGGATCACGCCGGGCGTAATGGGATTGTCCGGGTAATGACCGTCATAAAAATATTCATCACCGTGAAAGGTTTTACGGCAGTGAATGGACGTGTCTGTCATTTCAACGATTTCGTCGACCAGCAACATGGGTCCACGATGGGGTATGAGCGATTTGATTTTTTCCAAGCTCATCTTCAACTCCTGATTACACGGAAACCGACGATGAATTTGAACGTGACATCAAGTAACTGTCGACGTCGTTGGCGACAATTACACCGTAGTTAATGGTTCCAAGCCAACCCGACATAATGATGCCACAGCTTCCGGCGTGATAAAGCCCTGGAATCTGGTCAGGCAAGTTGCGGCTGACCGCCAAGCCTTCGAATTTTGTGCCGAAGCTCGCGCCATCAATGTGCTGAGTGTAATGTTTAAAGGTCAAAGGCGTGGCTGCCTCGGCATGGTCGATACGTTCACGGCAGTTGGGAACATAGGCCTCAAGTGCATCCAAAGTCGTTTCGACAAGATCTTGCTTACTGGCTTCGTAATCTTCTTTCGATAAATCTGCCCAATCGCCATAGTTGGCATTGGTGCTGGAAACAATCAGTTGGCGATTTTCCCGGTTCGGTCTCATGTCCGGGTAGTAGAAAGAAAACGTTCGGCTGGTGATATCTCGACTCAAAAGCAGGTCAGTTTTGAACTCGTTTGCGGTCGAACTGAACAAAAGGTCGCCAGTTGCCGGATCGACTTCCTCACCGGGCTTCAGCGACATGTAAACCTGGGTACTTGAATTGTTGAGCCTCACTTCATTCGCGGAGTCGACAAAGGAAGAATCAAAGTGGTCCTCACCAACCAAGTGGAATATCGTTGCCCGTAGATTGGCATTGGAGACGACGACGTCGGTTTCGACCGTCTTTCCATTGACAACGAGCGATTGAACCCGCCCATTCTCAATGTTGATTTTCTCGACATTGGATCGGATGCATATGTCGACGCCGTTGGCTCGCATTTCTTTTTCCATGGATTGGACCAGCTGATCGGTCCCACCCTTGAATGTAAAAACGCCTTTCGACATGAAGTTGGAAAAGACGATTCCGTAGGTGATTGCCGGGTCCTCGAGCGTTGAACCGTTCGCATAGGTGATCGGTTCCATCAGGAGCCGAACCACGTCAGGGCGGCCTGGGAAAAACTTCTCGAACAACTGGCCAGATGTCATTCCCTGATCGTCGTAAAAATTCATTCCCCGGGCGGTGTCAAAAAAGTCATTGACGGCCTGGGGGGCGATCTCGAAGTCGGTCGACAGAAGCTTCGTGAAGTCTTCGCGGTTGAAGGTAGTTGTCAGCGAAAACATCGGATTGTCAAACCGGATGTTTTCAAGCTGCACGATCGAGTCGGCGATTTCCGTTGACCAGTAACGCCTGCAACTTTTTTTCATTCCGAATGGAAATCCGTGCAGGGAGACGTCAAAGATTTTTCCGCCGGGGCGTTTAAACCAGGTGGCCATTCCTCCCAGTTTGTAATGTTGCTCCAGAAGCAGCACGGAACGCCCTTCGCGAGCGAGAATGTTTGCCGCGGTCAAACCTCCGAGCCCACTGCCAATGACAATGACGTCGTATTTCGATTTGATGTTGGCCAAGTGGTCTTTGGGCATGGGGAAAAATCGCTTTCCGGTAGTTCGTGCGGACATTCGAGAATAAAAAAATTACTTCGAATTCTCAACCGCCAAAGCAAAATGGCCAAAACTGGTTATTTTGCAATGCGTCATCAATCCCGCAGGCAATGCATGTTCGCCATCGAGATGCCGCTCATGATCGACCCGATAATTCCCACATATCCCTGGTCCGTGCCGCACAGGAAAAGGTTGTCCAAGTGGGTCGAGCCGTCAAGCTTCTTGTCGGGAGCACCATAAACGGCACCGTTGTCATGCCAGGTGAAACGACGAATTGTCGTCGGGGTGAACATGTCCGTGTCGATTGTGTAACGGCGGAAGTCGGGGACAAATCGAACGGCCGATTCAATTGCCTTGTCATACCAATAGAGCTTTTGGCGGCGATATTCGTCTTCGTCCAGGTTCGCCCAGCGATCAAAATCGGCGATCGAAGTGATTCGCATGACACCGTCGGGTAACTTGCCCTCGTCATCCGAATATTGGTAATTGTTCGGTGAGCAAATTACCCCGGTTCGGACATCACAAAGTTCCGATCGCGGGCGACACCAATCAAAGTTTTCATGATCGTTGTAAAACACGATGGTCTCATTGCAGCCAATGTCGGCCGGTTGGCGATCCAA
This sequence comes from uncultured Pirellulaceae bacterium, assembly GCA_964434955.1. Classification (GTDB taxonomy): domain Bacteria; phylum Planctomycetota; class Planctomycetia; order Pirellulales; family Pirellulaceae; genus JANQLU01. The sequence continues at coordinate 13,031 of CAYSXI010000051.1, read as the reverse complement.
AATGGAGATCGACTCAATGAAGGACATCTGTCCGACCTGTCGTGGATCGACTTCGCTGACATCTTCACACATGCGTAGCGTTTCGACGTGTCCCGCAGACGACAGGATGCGCTTGCCGACCAGCTCTTCACCGCCATCGAGGACCACTGCCACAGCGCGTCCGTCTTCGACCTTGATTTTGTCGACGCCCTTGCGGAGCATCAATTCGCCACCAAGGCCCCGGAACCGTTTGACCAGATTTTTCAAAATCAGGCGGACGCCTTTGAAGGGCCGAGCGAATCCCTCCATGTAGACGCTTCGGAACATGATGCAAAACTGCCCCCAATCCATATCGTGCTCACGAGCGTTTCCGTACCACATCAGCGGACAGAATATCATCTCGATCAAAAGCGGATCGCTGAGAAGTTCATTCAAGCGTTCGCGCGCCGAAATCGCAAACGAATCCTGGTCGAGGTCGTCGTAGTCGCCAATTTGAGAGGTCAACTGATCGAAGCCGTCAATCTGGCTGGGGAAACGCTCAGCAATCTCCGACCGCATCAATTCAAAATCGTTTGAAAACGAAAGATCGATTCCGGGAAACGCGATCCGCGATCCACATTGCTCGACCAGCGCAAAATCTTCCCACTTGAATCGAAGCTGCCGAAGGATCCGGGCCAAAGGCCCTTTCTTGGCACCACGCTCAGTGAAGTTGGTGACGGCGTGAAGCCCGACATCGTAGTCGCGGCCATTCAAACGGTAAAAGGAATTGAGCCCGCCAATTGTGTAGTGGCGCTCGACGATGCAAACTTTCTGGTCGTAATGCGCAAGACGTATGCCCGCTGCCAATCCCGACATGCCGGCGCCGATGATGATGGTGTCATACATGGTTTCGCCGACGCTATTCAAAAAGATCTAAAGGCCGAACCCGATAATCAGGCAGAAAGGTCAGCCATTTTGGGTGTCAAATAGGTAACGGTGGAATCCATGGAAGCCAATTCTCCGTATTCCTCTTCCGGAATCTGAACTTTGTAGCGTTTCCGAAGTTCCATCACGATGTCGAGGAAATCCATGCTGTCCAGTTCGAGTTGATCGCGAAATGCAACGTCGTCTTTGAGCGAACTCAAGTCTTCATCGGGAGCGATGTCTTCCAGGATTTCCAGGATTACGTTGCGAATTTCCTCGGGTGCCATCTACCTGTTTTCTCCGTATTTCAATTGAATTTTTCAACGATCAGAACTGAATTGATGCCCAGCATACCAAAAGAGTTGTTCAATATGTACCGAACCTCTCCCAAATCGCGCGGTTGATTTTGAACCAAACCGTTCAATTCGCACTCAGGATCCAACTCGGCGACATTGATCGTTGCGTGACACTGGCCATCCTCAAATGCGGCCAGGTTTCCGGCCAATTCCAACGCCCCAGCGGCGCCCATTGAATGGCCAATAAAACTTTTTGTGTTATTGAAATGAGTCCGTTCCGATTTGCCAAACACATTTCGCAAGGCTTCACATTCCAAGGCGTCGCCTTGGGCAGTACCTGTCGCATGGGTGCTGACAATATCAATCTGGTCGGCAGCCAAGCCCGCTCGATTCAAAGCCATTTCGACACATTGTGCTTGTCGTTCCGCATTCGGCAGGACAAAGTCCGTGGCGTCGGTGTTCATGGCGTAGCCGACAATCTCGCAGATTATGTCCGCGTTCCTGGCTTTGGCGTCGCTCAGACGCTCCAAGGTGTAAATGCAACCGCCTTCGGCAACCACTATTCCATTGCGATTGACATCAAAAGGTCGCGAAGCCTGGGTCGGATCGTCATGGGTCGCGAGCGCGCCTTGGCTCGCGAAGCCGGCAAAAATCCCGAAGGTATGGATGCTTTCCGATACTCCGCCCGCGATCGCAAAATCGCATTCGTGCAATCTCAACATTTGCACGCCTTGAATCAGTCCCGCGTTGCCGGCGGCGCAAGCTGCACCAATTGTGTAGTGCGGTCCAATAATCCCTTTGTTCAAAGCAATCTCGCCAGCCGGATTGTTGGCAACGGTTCGCGGATTGTGGTGATGTGACCAAAACGACGTATCGTAGTCGAATCCGCGAAGCTCGTGGACTTCGCTCTCGGTCTCGACGTTGCCATGTTCCGTGACGCCAATGTAAATTCCGACCCGACTCTTGTCCGTGTTGTCCCAGTCGATGCCCGAACGCTCAATCGCTTCGCTGGCGCAATAAATTCCGATGCTGCCTGCCCGGGTACCTCGGCGAGCATCTTTCCGCGTTTGGTGTCGGCGAACCTCAAAGTCGCAAACGCCAGCAAGTGTCTCACCAAAGTAACGAATTTCATAATCGCTGACACCGCTGCGACCATTGAGCAAGTTCTCACGGTACTCAGAAAACGAGTTCCCGTTCGGGGCCGTCAAACCGATGCCCGTCACGACGATTCTTTGATCGTCCGGAAGTTTGTTTTGTGACACAGAACTTATCATGCCATCGCTCAACGCATTGGGTTGCTCAGTTTGTCCGTAAAGATAGCCATCAATTGAACCCGCCCGGATGTTTCAATGAATTCCGGGGGTCACCAGGGACAAACGGCGAGTGAAATTGCCTTCTTGGCGGCCAATAATAATTCATCAAAAGTACCGATTTTGTTTCCAATTCGCAACCGGCTAAATATCGAGCCCTGCGACACTTAAGGCTTATCAAGGTGAAACAGGCCGGATTCCGGATGAATCAAAGGAATGCAGGGCTTTTCAAATCGCGTGATTATCGAATCTCAAGATGATTTCCACCAAGGAGCCGGTTGTTTCCGCAGAAATACAAAGCGATTGGCTCGGAAAAGTTTGATCGAGAATTCATTTGCGATTGGCGGTCGAAATGGATGGATCGCACGATTTTGAACCGGGGCTCGTCGGAACCGGTATCCGAGTTGGATTCAGGGAGGGAAACTTTTGGGTGCCAATTCAGTCTTGCGGAGACATTAAAAAGGCGTGACGGTGATGTCCTTGTGTTTCCGGCCCGGAGCCGATGTATCGTTGTCGGCTCGTTGATTGATTGCGTGGTCAGGATCGTTGGCCGAAGGCGGCGCGGAACCACTCGCTAGCGCTTCGTGCTTGTAGGGGATAAGGCACGGAACCACTCGCTAGCGCTTCGTGCTTATAGGGCGGGGGCGCCTTTCGATGACGCTTGCGCGTCGCATGCTGCGAGTGCGTCGTTGAGTCGGAAAGAAAATCGTCGATTGGGACTCGGGGCCCGAACCGTCTAGAAATCCGAATCCGAACCGTCTACGTCTCAGAAGCCGAATCATCGGAATGAGTGTCAACCATTTGGTTGGCGGCCTCTTCCTTTTCAACTTGCTCAATGGTCTTAATCAGCAACCGGGCATCTTCAGTACTCAGTTCTGTTCGTTCGTCAGAATTGTTCGTCGAATCGGGCATGGCAAGTATCACGTTCCAATGGAAACAAGTCGTTGAGGCAAGATACCGAAGACAGCCCGATTCTCAAATAGCAATTGATGCTCCGGATCCTAGTCCGATTCCGCCAAATCGAGAACCTCGCCCAATCTCCTCATTCCTTCGTCCGTCGAGACGCGAACCCGATAACCAAAATCACGTTTGGCACGACCAATGTCATAACAATGCGACTTGGCAAGTTGAGCTGCAAGAAACCGTGTCATCCGAGGCTCGCGCTCAATCCCGAAGGTTTCATGGTAGGTCTCGAGCATCCAGCCAATTCGATAGGCCCAGTAGTAGGGAATCGACTTGCGAATGGGTGCGATCCCAGCCAGAGAAAGAATCTCGTTGATCCACTGCCAGCAGTTCACGGGATCATCCTGGCTAATGAAATAAGTCTTTCCGCAGACCGGTGCGCCCGGTTCCATTGCTTCGCAAGCATCCAGGTGCGCCCAAGCTGCGTTGTCGACGTAAATGTTGTCGACCATGTTGGCCCCATCGCCGACACGACGAAGTTGCCCGGCTTTTGCGCGGGCCAACAGTCGCGGAATCAAATGCTGATCACCGGGCCCCCAAATCAAATGCGGTCGAAGGGAACAAGTGAGAAGCCGCGAATTGTCGTTGGCTTCCATTACATGCTGTTCGGCCAACGCTTTGCTTCTCGGGTAGTGGGCGAGCCAACGCGTCGGATAGGGGCAATCTTCGTTGGCATCAATCTGATGGTCGCCATGAAATACGACGCTTGGGCTGCTCGTGTATACCAGCTTGGGAACGTGATTTGCCTGACAAGCCTCCACGACATTTCGAGTGCCTACCGTGTTAATCGCGTGGTAGTTTTTCCACTCTCCCCAGATGCCCGCAATCGCCGCGGTATGAAAAACGACGTCGACCTCGCGGCTGGCTTCGCGAATGGACTCGTAATCCCGAACGTCGCCGGAAATCAACTCGACGCCAGTTTCGGGCAAGTTATCTGAACTTCGATGGATCAATGCACGAACTTCGGCGTCCTGGTCCAATAGCAATTCAACGATTTTCGATCCGAGGAATCCGTTCGCCCCGGTTACTAAAGCTTTCACGTTCTTTCCTGGCGTTTTCTCAAACTTGCAAGTAATTCTATTTTGGTTGAAACCAGGAAACAAAAAAGCCCGGTAACACCCGGGCTTGCGAATTCATGATTCGTTTGTCGGTTGACTCAAAACAACCAACAAGCCTCAGGCCTCCTATTCCCCTCCGGCCATCTGGGCGAACCAGGCTTGAGAGCGACGCTGCATTTCCTCGGGCTCGACGTCTTCGACATGGGTCGCGATGCCCCACTGAAATCCGAATGGATCAACGACTTTGCCATAGCGGTCACCCCAAAACATGTCCGATACCGGCATGATCTCGGTACAGCCGGCGTCCAAAGCCGTTTGGTATGCGGCGTCCGCGTCCTCGACATAAACGTGCAGTGAAACCGGTGAGCCGCCGAGTGTTTCGGGGGACTTCATGTTCCATTCCAGGTTTTCCTGGCTGATCATCACGGTTGAGTTCCCGATTCGGATTTCACCGTGAACCACACTGCCATCCGGAGCCGTCAAACATGCCGCTTGAGTTCCGCCGAATGCCTTCGCGTAAAAATCCAGGGCTGCCTGCCCATCTTTTACGATCAAGTAAGCACTGACCGAGTTTGCTCCTTCTGGAATGTGATGAACCATTCGATTCCCTTTTGCAAAGTGACGTTTTGGTTGGAGAATTCCGAAGTCTAGCCGACCCAATTGGGGGAAGCAATCATTCCCGCTCACATTGATTTGAAAACGTGGACATCGGATTTCAGTGGATTCGCCCGTCACTTCAAGCATCGTCTGAAAACTATTTTGAAACTCGCCGTACGACCCAAAAGTAAAAACGGGCGATCCGAAGAAATTTGAAAAATGTTTGTAACTTTCTCGAGTCATTCCTTCTTTCTAGATATCGCGATTCAATTCGATCGAACAAACGGCGGCAATTACCCATGAAATTGGAAATCGAGGGTTTGTGTAAAACCTATGCAAACGGCGTAAAAGCTCTGGACGACGTCACGATGACGATACCCCAAGGAATGTTCGGGCTGCTTGGGCCCAACGGGGCAGGCAAGTCGACCCTGATGCGAACGCTGGCCACGCTCCAGGAAGCGGATCAGGGAAGCGTACGGCTATTTTGCGACGATACCGGCGCACCGATCGATGTCCTTTCCGAACATCATGAAGTCAGAAAACGGCTTGGCTATCTTCCCCAGGAGTTTGGCGTTTACCCGAAAACCAGTGCAACACGCATGCTGGACCACATCGCCATGCTCAAAGGAGTTACCCGCAGCAAAGAGCGTCGCGAATTGGTCGATGCGATGTTGAATCGCGTCAACTTGTACAGCCATCGGCGAAAAGCCATTGCAAATTTTTCTGGTGGGATGAAGCAGCGGTTCGGAATCGCGCAGGCTCTTATCTGCAACCCAAAACTATTGATTGTCGATGAACCTACGGCCGGGCTCGATCCGGGCGAACGGAACCGTTTTTACAATCTGTTGGCCGAGATCGGTGAAAATGTCATCGTGATTCTCTCAACCCACATCGTGCAGGACGTCAAAGAGCTTTGTCCAAAGATGGCCATCATTCACATGGGGCAATTGCTCTACTCAGGTTCGACGATCGACGCCGTGGAAACACTCAATGGCAAAGTTTGGAGTCGTTCCCTGACGAAACAGGAGTTACCCCAATACCAGGAAAATTTCGATGTGATATCGACCAAGATGGTTGCCGGAAATCCGCTGGTTCATGTTGTCAGCGGTGAACATCCAGGTGCTGGATTCGACCCGGTCGATCCCGACTTGGAAGACGTGTTTTTCTCCACAATCCAGCAGGTGGCCTGATATGTTCGCCAACATCTTCAAATTCGAGATCCGTTATTGGATGTCCGGATTCATGGTCTACATCTTCCTGGCCATCATTATCGCGTTGTTCATGCTGGTCTCGGCAAGCGACGATGTCACGGTGGTTGGCGTCGACCTGGATATCACCAAAAGAAATGCGCCCTACGTCGTTCAGTTTTTCTACGCGATTGCATCGTTGATGTCGGTCTTGATGGTGACCGCCTTCGTGAATGCGGCTGCTTCCCGGGACTTTGCCTACCAAAGCAATCAGATCATCTACACCAAGCCGATTCGGAAGTTTCCTTTTTTGAGTGGGCGTTTTCTCGGTTCCGCGCTCGTGGCCTGTCTCCCGATTCTGGGCGTATCGATTGCCATGTTGGCCGTGCCAATATTGCCAAATGTCAATCACGCGCGATATGGCGACGTCGTTTGGTCCGCGCACTTCTGGGGAATTGTCAACTTTGCGATTCCCAATGTATTCCTGATTTCAGCGATTATCTTTGCGATTGCCGTTTGGACTCGGAGTACGGTGGCTTCCTTCATTGGAGCATTGGTCCTGTTGGTCGGTTATGAAATTGCCCAACAGGCGATCGGGAATCTCGACAACGAGAATCTCGCGATGCTGATGGATCCGTTTGGAATCAACACGCTTTCGTTGCAGACAAAATATTGGACCGTCGACGACAAGAATACGATGGCGCTAGGATTGACCGGCATGATGCTTGTCAACCGATTGATCTGGATTGGATTCGCGGCACTCGTCTGGTTCGCAGCTTACTGGCGATTCGATTTCGCCGAGCGGGCTTCGCGACGCAGCAAAGTTGTCAAATCAGAAACGCTCGCCAACGACCGAGTCGAAGTTCCCAACACGGAACGATTTTTTGGATGGAGCTCGGCCTGGGCACAGCTTTGGAGTCAAACCAAAGTTGATTTTCTGGGAATCGTGAAGAGTAATATTTTTATCGTGATCATGATCGCGGGAACGATTCAGACAGTCGCCGCTTTGATTTTGACCGCCAACGAAGGATTCGGGCTGAGCACCTTGCCCGTAACCTATCAAATGGTGGATGTCGTTCGCGGCACCATGTACCTGTTCATGATCGCGGTGATTGTGTTTTATGCAGGCGTGCTTGTTTGGCGCGAGCGTGAAAACAAGTTGGACGATGTTTATGATGCGCTCCCCCATCCAACCTGGATCGTATTTTCGGCCAAGTTGATTTCTCTGACGCTGGTGGTGTTTTTCATTCTCATTCTGGGAATGCTTTGCGGCCTTGCGATTCAAACTTTCAATGGATTTGATCGCTACCAGTTCGGTTTGTATTTGACGGAGCTGTTATTGATTGATGGCGTTCAGATTTTCCCGTTGATCGTGTTGGCGATGCTGGTTCATGTCGTTTCGCCCAACAAATACATTGGCTACTTCGCCTTTATTACGCTGGTGATTCTCAATCGATTTTTCTGGCCCATGACGGGAATCGAAACGAATCTTCTCCAGTTTGCGACGCTTCCCAACTACACCTACTCCGACATGTTTGGTTTCGCGCCCTACTCGCAATCGCTTTTCTGGTTCGGGCTTTATTGGACGCTGTTTACGCTGCTTCTGACCGTCGCTGCAACCCTTTATTGGCAGCGGGGCAAAGAGCGGGGGCCGGTCAAACGCACGCGAACGGCAGCTTTGCGCTGGGTCGGTAATGCACGCATCTTCAGTCTTGCCTGCGTCGTGTTGTGGCTCAGTGTTGGGTCCTGGATCTACTACAACACAAAAATACTCAACGCGGTTCCGACTCAGAAACAGCAATTGGCCTTGCAAGCAAGCTACGAAAAGCAGTTCGTCGACCGAAAAAGCTCTCCTCTTCCAAGGGTTACCGATGTCAAGTTTGAAATTGACATCTTTCCCCATCGACGGGCGATTGTCATGAAGGGTGAACAAACGATCGTGAACAAGTCGGATCAGCCGATTCGCGAGCTGTTTGTAACGTTAGCCGAACATTTCGATACGGAACTAGAAATCGAAGGCGCGACCATGACCCAGGATCATGAGGAACTGTGGTGCCAGGATTTTGAGTTTTCCGAGCCGATGCTTCCCGGCCAAAGCCGGAAAATGACGTTCACCGTCAAGTATGAAGCCAAAGGATTTGAGAACGCCGTTTCCCAGGAACAGTTTGTTCAGAACGGAACCTTTTTCAACAATTCGATTGTCCCGCAGTTGGGTTACCAGGCGGGGCGAGAAATTGAACAGAAGAACGAACGGGACAAATTTGGACTCGGCAAATACGCGGCGTTACCAGATTTGGATCCGGAGAATCTTGCCGCACGTCGAAACACCTACCTTTCGAATCACAGCGATTGGGTAAACGTTGAAACGGTGATCAGCACCAGCAGCGATCAAGTCGCAATCGCGCCGGGGAGCCTGGTTGATTCCTGGCAGAAAGATGGCCGCAAATACTATCGATACGTCGTCGATCACCCTTCACTTAATTTCTTCTCGTTTATTTCCGCCAAATACAAGATGGAATCGCGAGAATGGAATGGAATCGATATCGAAGTCTATTACCATCCGGATCACGAATGGAATGTGCCCTTGATGCTGCGTTCCATTCAAAAATCGCTTGAGTATTTTTCCAAAGCGTTTGGTCCTTATCGACACAAGCAGGCCCGGATCATCGAGTTCCCACGCGTCTCGTCGTTCGCCCAGGCGTTTCCTGGGACCATGCCCTACTCGGAAGGGATCGGGTTTATCGCCGATATCAAACATGCTGACGACATTGACATGGTTTACTACGTGGTCGCTCACGAAATGGCCCATCAATGGTGGGCACATCAAGTCATTGGCGCCAACATGCAGGGTGCGACCGTGTTGAGCGAGACACTCGCGCAATACTCGGCCCTGATGGTGATGGAGCAGGAGTATGGGCGAGATATCATGCGGAAATTTCTCGAATACGAAATGGACAAATACTTGAGGGACCGTGGTTCGACGAGCATGGCGGAAAAACCGATGACGCGAGTTGGAACCAAGCAAGGCTACGTCCATTACCGCAAAGGCAGCGTCGTGATGTATTACTTGAAAGAGATGATTGGCGAAGAAAAGGTCAACGCCGCGCTCAAACAATTGGTCGACAAATTTGCCTACCAGGAATCGCCCTACCCGACATCGATGGACCTGGTCCAAGCCTTGCGCGACCAGACTCCCAATGAATTGCAGTATCTGATTGATGACCACTTCGAAAAAGTCATTCTTTTTGCGAATCGCTCAACGGAAGCAACTTACCGCAAACTCGATGACGGTAAGTTTGAAATTACGCTGGAGATCGAGTGCCGAAAGTTGCGAGCGAATGAAGAAGGTAAGGAAGAAAGTGTGGCCATCGACGACTGGATTGAAATTGGCGCGTTCGCGAAACCTGAAAGCGGAAAACGTTATGGGGCCACGTTGCACCGCCAACGAATCCGAGTCACGAAAGAGAAATCGTCACACACGTTTGTCGTTTCGGAGCTGCCCGATCAAGTCGGTGTCGATCCTTTTCACTTGTTGATTGATCGAAATCCTGGAGACAACCTGCGTAAGCCACGTGCCAATTGACGCGCACGACCTGATCCGGTGCCAATATCTGGTTTCAGGTGGTTGGGCGGCAAAGGTTACCTATGCCGATCGGCGAGCGAGTTCTGGGCGAAATCCTTCGGCCGAATTTCCGAGTTGAATGGGCAAAGCCTTCATGCCTCGAATGCCGATTCGGCGATTCCAGCGAATCTGCTCGTAGGTCTGAGACAATTTCAGATCAGGGAATGTCTCGTAGAGTGCCCTGATTGCGACTTGAGTTTCAGCGCGGGCGAGCTTGAGTCCTTGGCAAACGTGAATGCCGGTACCAAATCCCAGGTGCGGGTTGGGGCTTCGTTCCAATCGAAGCTGCTCTGGTTCAGCAAATTTGGAGGGGTCGTAGTTTGCGCCGGCAAGGAACGCAATCATCGATTGTCCTTTCTTCAAATGACGGCCAAACAATTCCACGTCCTTCGAAAGATACCTTGGCTTGGTCATTTGAACCGGTGAGGCGAAACGATGGATTTCTTCAACGGCGGTCTCGAGCATCGTCCAGTCATTGCGCAGTTGCTGCTTCGCTTCGGGGTGCATTTCCAGGGTCAGGACACAATGGGATATCAGATGGACGGTTGTTTCATGCCCGGCAAAAAACAACAAGACGACCATCGACAATAACTCGTCCTCGGAGAGTCGGTCACCCTCTTGTTCGACATGGACCAGGTCCGAAACCAAACCGGGGCGCGGGTTTCTCCGACAGAGCTCAAACTGTTCGCGAAAGTAATTCAGAACCTTCTTGATTCCAGGAAGTGCGCGGAAGACACCCCAGGCGGAACGAACTGAAGACAAAGGTCCCATATGTTTTTCAAGTATATGGCGGTCACCTTCGGGGACTCCCAGTAGTTCACAGATAACGACAAATGGAATCGGTCGAGCAAAGTTCTGAATTAAATCCACGTCGCCGGAAGTACCCGCTTGCTTTTCCATTTGTTCAAGATGGCGGTTCGCAATGCTGGCAATCCGCTCGCGAAGTGTCTCCACGTTTTGTTTGACAAATGCTTTTTCAACTAACGACCGAAGACGCCGGTGATCGGGTTCGTCTCTTGCGATCATCGATGTCATCATGGCTTTGACGAAACCGGGCATCCACCATCGCACGACTTGATCGTTGCTGAGCCCCGCATTTCGAGGTTCGCGAACGAAGGTGGCCTGGTCCTTAAGAACGGCATTGACCGATTCATAGGAAGTGGCTGCCCACGTTTTCCCAATGAAGGGAAGCTTGAGACAAACCAAATCACCCGATTCACGGAGTCGCTGGTATTCGGGAATCGGATTCCGCATGAACGGGTTGGATGTCAAATCGGCTTTAATTGTTTCCGGATAACTCATGGCACTTTCGTTCGAATCGTTTGTGGCAACTCAAGTTTATTCGTTCCGGTCAAGATTTGCTTGCCAGATTTCGAAGCATCCGAATCCGATCATTATCGCAGTTTTCGTTTCAAAACCAGCGGAATCCCCGTTTTGGGTGCCATGGTGATATTTCTTCGATGTACTGGTTCGATTTCCGGCACGTCGTCGGGAAGTTCAAATTCGAATCGTTCCAGCCAGGCCGACAAAACGGCCTTCATTTCCTGGATCGCAAGGGTCGCTCCGATGCACCGCCTTACGCCGCCGCCGAATGGCAAATACTCGTAGGGCTTCCTGGAGTTGCCAATCCACCTTTCCGGTTTGAATTTTTCGGGTTCCGGATAGAGCTCCGGGTTGGAATGAATGACCGAAATCAGTACACCGACCGCCGTCCCCTCCGGAATTTCAATGCCACCAGTCACGACACGCGTTTTCAAAACTCGCAAGATGTCCGAAACGATTGGATTGAGGCGAAGCGATTCCTGGCAAACGGCGTGGATATATTCGGAACGGGCGAAATCTTCTTGTGAACTGCTTTGGAGAAGGTCACGGACAACCGCCATCGAATCAGGGGTTCGATGAAGCCAACTCATCATCCACGAAATCGCGATTTGTGTCGTTTCGTGCCCGGCGATCAGCATGGTCACGAGATGATCGCGGATGGTCGAATCAGGAACCGGTTGTCCGTCATCGTATTTCATCTGAACCAGGTGCGACAAAATGTCGTTTCCGCCATCGTGGCTTGCTCGCCTCGCCTTGATTTCGTTGTCCAGCAGATCAAAAAAAATCTTTTGCTGTTTCACAAACTGTTTCCAAGGGCCGAAGCCAAATATGGACCGTTGGAACAACCTTGAAAAAGCAAGGACTGGTCGGAAGCTTTGAACGAAGTCCTTGATGACGCGTTTGTACTTGTCAACGGCTGAATCCGAAGTCACGCCAAACACAATCTGGATAATGACTTCCAATGAGATTTCGAGCGCCACATCCATCATTCGGATGGTTTGACCAATTTCCCACTCGGAGCCGATTCGGTCCGCGATCCGATGAATGGTTGGCCAACTTGGGTCGATCGATTCGCCATGAAAGTGGGGCGTTAGAATACTCCGTTCCCGTTTGTGCTTTTCACCTTCCGCCAAAAAAACGGAGTCGCGTCCGACAAATGGCTCGGTTGTCTTGATGGCAAAAGGCTGGATCGCATCGTGGGGCAGACGAAGGACGTCCTTGACGATTTCGCAATCGGACGTCACGACCACATTGCCATTCAAAGCTTTGGCAAAAAATGTCTTGCCGTGTCTTTGCGTCCAAACTTCGTACCAATGATAAGGGGAAGTCATGATCCGATAGGTGGTCAAGAAACGGCCACGTGGACCAGGGAGTTGACGCGGTTGCAGTGGACCGCCCCGGGTGTCGGTGAGTTGATTCATGTCGCCTCGGCCAACAGACAGATATCGGAGTGTAATTCACGAATGAGTTTACGAATTATTATTCGATGATCCGCGTGTATGTCTGTACTTTTTCTTCCGCGACAAATTGTCGCAAAAATGCAAACGGGGTGCCAAGTTGCGCGACAAATTGTCGCAAACTTGTCATAATGCTATCGAGGTTATTGCTGGAGTCTGGAATGAAACGATACAAAACGGTTGATGCCTACATCGAAGGCGAAGAAAAGTGGCAAAAAGAACTGGTCCGACTGCGACAGATTCTGACTTCGACCAAACTGGAAGAGGAAGTCAAATGGGGTGCGCCATGCTACACCTACCAGGGCAAAAACGTGGTGGGCATCGGGGCATTCAAGT
>CAYSXI010000050.1:6747-28659 GCA_964434955.1 uncultured Pirellulaceae bacterium | reverse complement strand
AAAGATGTTGGTCGGGTATCAAGAATCCGCCAGCGAAATTCAAGCTGACCAAAACCATCGTCAAAAACAACAAGCGAATATCAAACTGGATCGTGATCGGTCGTTCTTCTTCATCGTCAGCGTTTTTCTCAACCGGCTCACTACCAAAATGCTCACGATCGCGGATCCGCTGCTCATTCAATCGCTGCTTGCCGTAATACATAGCGATTGCACAGAGAATAAATGCCAACAGAAAAGGAATCGTGCTACAGTAAATGTTGGAAATATCGAACAGGGAAAGAATGAAAACTCCCACCGACGCAACCAAGGCGATGATGCACGCGATCGCAAGGACAAATATCTGTCGCGGCGATGTTTCCTGATTCATGGGATGCGCTAATGGTTGAATGGCTAATGGATGCAGAACAGAAAATACAAGAGAATCGATTGATTCGCTATCTCCATCACTGTCGAATTCTTGCTTCGCCGGGCTCAATGTTATCAAGATCGGCACGATTGATTCTGATCACCTTTCTGTTTTCTCAACAGGTTGCCGCGCAAAATTCTCGCCCCGGGTTTCGCTTGATTCGCGACAAGGGGGAAGTGGTTGGCGTCGATTATTTTGGCGCTGCGGGTCTCGAGCAAGCGAAGCTTCACGAGTATCCCAAGCTGGAGTCCGTCCATTTTGTTTATGGCACCGAGATAACCAGGCAAGACATTCGCTATCTTGCCAAGTTGAAGAATTTGGTCGAACTCAAAATGGGATTTGCCGGAGTCGATTCTGAGTATGTCACGGTCGATGGCAAACTGAACGAACTTTCGAAGCTCAAGAAACTGGAAGCGATTCATCTGTGCAAACAATTCATGCGTGATGAGGACCTGCGGTTCATTGGCGACCTTCCGGAACTGGAGTGTCTCGAGTTCAACGCCAACACCAATGGGCACGGAAAGCCGGGCCCGACCGCCACTGACGACTGCGTCAAACACTTGGTGAAAGCAAAATCGCTGCGCGACCTATGCATTCTGGGTGAAGTTTCGTTCTCCGATCAGTTCGTTAAAGATTTGACGAGCGGACTACCGGGGCTCGAGCACCTTGAAATTGCCTCCGACCAGTTGACCGATGAAACGTTGCGGCGACTGGGAACCCGATGCAAAAACTTGAAGTGGCTTAATGTAAGCTCGAAGCGGTTCACGGATGAAGGAATCGATCTTTTGAGTCAATCCAATCGACTCGAAAGGTTATGGGGTGTACTCGCCGGAACTAACCGAAAAGTGCTTTCGCTCGGTTGCCGGCCTCAAACGATTAAGGCATCTCGAGTTAACGACGAAGAAGATTGATGATCAAGGCGTTCGGGCCATAGCCGGACTTCCGAAACTGGAGATTGTCGCGCTAAGGCAGCCCGTTCTCACGGACCAACAGTTTGCCGCATTTTCGAGTCATCCAAGCCTCGAGTCGGCATTCATCAACGGACAAGACCTGACACCCGAACATGTCCTAAAAGTCATCAAGACGATTCCCACGCTCAAACATCTTTCCATCCGCTCCAACCCTGATTTGCAAGCCGCCGTGAACCGCGAGCTTGGGAGTCGGGTGAAGAAAAAGTGACCCGACACGCTTCTCGTTGGAGATTCGCACCTCACGGCTCAAAAAAATGTTTGCTCTTGAGTTTCTCAATCTCACCGAGAAACTTCGATAGCGCCTTTTGCGACAGTTCGAATGTGATTTGATCGTCTTTTCGTTCTAGTTGGATCGAATCAAAAAGTGTCTCGCAGCTGGCGGTCGCCTCTTCCGGGTTCTCGAACAAGAACAATCGAAACCAGCAGATTGCCAACTTCAAAAACTTGGGCAGTTTCTCTCTGAGCTTCTTAGCGTTGGCTTCGTCATCACATTCCAGCATGATTTGAATCCGTTCCTTGTCGACCCATGCCGAAACTTGAGTTACGTTCCCGTTGAGCAGAAGAATGGTCGGTGTCAGCTCTTGGGCCCATTCTTTGTATTCTTCGGGTACATGTTCCGAATCTTCGGGCGGGCTGGATACGGAATAGAGGAACAACGAATAGGTTCTTATGACTTTGCGGTCAACATGAATAAACAGCTGATTCGATTGTGTCGCGACGATGGCTTGAGCCGCGAGTTTCGAAGGTTCCAACTCGTCATCAACCACCAGCTTTTTGATTGCCTCGACTTGGGTTGAAAAATGCATGCTGTTTGGCGAAGGCATGTAGACGGCAAACTTCCCATTTTCACTGACAAGAAATGTTTTCTCGTCGACGGTCCGCTCGACGATGCCATCGCCTCGGAACTTTTTGGACAGCAGCTTTTTCAACGACTCGATATCGATAGGTTTTTCATACTGGACAAATGTAATCTCCGCTGGATTCTTTTGACTTGCCCTACCAAACCCGTTTGTATTCGGCCAACCGGTTGCGTAGACCCCGGCCATCTCTGTTTGACCTAGCGTTTCGAAGTCTTTTTGCGAGCCAGCCCTGGCGAAAAAGTTTAACGCGACAACGGAGTTTGTCGCATACTGCCATAAAACACGATACTTGGTTTCTTCGTTGAGATCGTCGCGATCCAAAGGCTT
This sequence comes from uncultured Pirellulaceae bacterium, assembly GCA_964434955.1. Classification (GTDB taxonomy): domain Bacteria; phylum Planctomycetota; class Planctomycetia; order Pirellulales; family Pirellulaceae; genus JANQLU01. Next base: position 26,095 of record CAYSXI010000050.1, on the reverse strand, counting down.
GGACCGCCAAATCGCCAGCCCATTGGCCTCGGCGGGAAGGGGGCGGAGGGCAGCCTTCCTTCGATGATCGGAATTTTTGCCAACGAGAATCGGTTTTTTTGCCGCCGGACCTTTTTTGTCATCTCCCTTCGCAGCAACCAATCGATTCTTGTATTCTTCAATAAGTGCGTTCAGGTTGTAGCACTCAACTTGTATCCCCGAAGAACAGAATATTCGCTGGTTCTTCCGACCGAATTTCAATTCCTGTATCGGTTTGGTTCTCAGCAAAGACGGTTTTAGGGCAGCAACCTTTTTCCGATCTCCCAAGTCCCAAACGAAAGTTTCCATTCCTTCCAGGTTGGTCGTGATCAAATATTTGCCGTCAGGGCTGACCTCGGCACAATCGACCCCATCACGATGGGCGATCCAGGTAACGAGCTTACCGGACTTGCGATCCCAGACCGCCAGTTTCCCTTTTTCGCCTCGCCCAAAAAGGTACTCGTTTTCTTTGCCAAAGAACCGCGAAAACTTCGACAACTGATCTGCATCCGTTTTGAATTTTTCAATCATGCGTTTCCGCTCCAAGTCGAACACATGGTGAACGCCCTGGCGACTAAACAGAATGCTCTGGCTATCGGGTGAGAACAAGACACCATCGGAATCCGGAAAACGCGTCAGCCTCGCGACATCCAATTTGAGTTCGTTTTTGGTCCTGACTTCGCGCAGCATGAAGTTGCCCATTTGGTCGATCTGAAACAGCCAACGCGCATTCGGAGAAAGAACTATCTGCTCGCAGGGCTCGGTCACGATTCCGGTGACCGTATCCCATTTGAACTCGGAGTTTTTTTCCAGATTCCAAAAGACCATCCGCTGGCGGACTTTATCTCGGTCGGCGCCGGGGAAATCCAGGTTTTGCAAAACAGCAATCGTGTTTCCGCTCGGGTCAAAACTTACGGATTTTGCTGTTCCCCGGAACTGCCTTAATTTCTCGCCGCTGCGTGTGGACCAAAGCTCGGTCGTGACACTCCGGTTTTTGTCTTCAGAAGGAGAAGTCGTGATGATCCAGCGGCCCTTTGGTCCAAGATGGTAGGACTCAATTTTGCTGTCCATCTGTTTTGACTGTAGGAGTTTTCCGTCCTTGGCCGAATACCAGGCCATCTTCTTGTTCGAGTCGATCGAAACGATCGTCAAAGACTCCCGATCAAGACGAACCGCCTGAAAAGCACTCCCCTTTTCGGTCGGCCGTAGCCGAAACTCTTTCAAGCCACCTTTAGCAACTGGCTTGGCGTCGGCCGGTGGCCGATAGGAAGTGCCAATACTTCGGAGTACGTAGACGAGATCGTTACGACTCATTTGCACAACCGAAACTTTTCGATTCGTCAGCCTGGAGTTGCGAGAAGTCCGATACTCGATCGTTATCATATGGTCCGCGGTCGTCAGCTTGGCTTTGAGACGCTTTCCATCAATCAGCCAACTTCGAGATTTGAGATTCGCAAACAGTTTTTTCTTTTCAGCGGCTCCCATCGTCTCAATTGACTCGAGAACTTTGCGACAGATGATTTCCAGTTCCGATTTCTTGAGATCGACGAGCGAGGCGCGTATTTTTTTCTCTTTGCCGATATCAAAAATCGCTTGGCCACGCTCGAGCTTTTCCAAGATCGCTCCCGGATAGGATTTTCCGTTGATCAAAAATCCCGGCTCGAAAAGTTGGGCCTTGGCCTGGCTCCACGTCAGGAGCATCAAAGCAAAGACGAAGGCCTTTTGGCCGAAGTATCGAACAAGGTTCGTCGAGTGCTTTTGGCAGATCACAATCGTCTCGCAAATACGGAATTTCATCAGTCGCACCGATCAACCCAAAAAAGAAATGGAAGTCCACTCTCAAATTGGATTTGGTAAGCTTAGTGTAATGCCAATTCGAGATTATTTTTGGCGATCTTGGTCCTCGCTCGGGCCTACACCCTCCTTTTGGGCCAAGCCAGCTTGGAAACAAGCGAGCCTGGAAACAAGCGAGTTTGGAAACGAAACAACAAGAAGCTAATGAATGAAAGCAGAGATCCAGTGCACCCGATGGGTGGATCGCCGGAAGACGAATCGCTGCAAACATTTTTCAAGAAGCTGTCAGCGGGTGATTCCGCCGCCGAGAAAGACCTTTTTGAAGAATACGCTGCCCGACTGGCCCGATTGGCCGCCAACAATATCCAGGCAAATCTATTGAAACGATTTGATGAAGAAGATGTGGTTCAATCCGCTTTTCGAACTTTCTTCCGGCGAAATCAAGAAGGCGAATTCAAGTTTGAGAACTCGAGGCAACTTTGGCAGCTGCTCTCGAAAATTACGCTATTCAAAACAAGAAGTTACGCACGACATCACAAAGCAGCCAAGCGATCGACCGACAATGATGGCCTCAACGAGGTCATCGAGTTGATTCAACAGAAGGGTCCGGATGGGGAGTCAGTTTCAATGGTTTTGGAAGAGTTGGAACTGGTTCTCGACGATTTGCCAGCCAAGGCTTCCGAGATCACCTGGCTACGTTTGGCCGGTCATTCAAAAAAAGAAATCGGGCAATTGACCAATCGATCCCGGCAAACCGTGCATACGACGCTTAGGTTGGTTTACGATCGATTGGAAAGCCGTTTCAACGAAAATCTATTGCCCGACTCCGATTCGACTGCGTAGTGCAGCGTTTTTTCGTCTTTGCAAAAGAATTTTGTTGCCATAAACCCGAGCCTGCCATTCAAGCCCAATTGCACTCGCCTGCCAGCCACCTTTCCATTCATTTTTCGTCGCCTTTCCTGATTTCAAGTCCCACAAATAGACATTTTTGTCCAAGTCGCGACTAAACAATCTTCCATCCCGGTCAAAGGCGATTCCGGTCCAGGAAATGCCATCCCGTTCCATGATCTTGAATTCCAAATTCGGAATTTTTATCGCCGTGAGATTTCCTTGACTGTCACCCAGAACAAAGCCGGTTTTGTCGTGCATTCGACAAACGGAAGTGACTTGGTGACCAGGCAAATCAAACGACAATAGTTCTTGCCCCGATGCTTCATCCCAACATTTGAATTCCCCGTCGCTTCGAGAAAACGTGATCAATGTTTCGTCGTTCAAAACCCAATAGTCGACAACGGTTGATCGGTGGCCCTCGAACCGAGCCGATATTTTTCCGGATTGAGTGTCGGTTGCAAACAGCCCGTTGGTACTTTGAGTGAACCCCAGCTTCGATTCGTTTTGCAAGAACTTTATTCGAGAATAAGAATGTCCACCTGACAACGAGTTCAATTTTTCGCCTGTCTCATAGTTCCAGAGGTAGATTTTTCCGAGGCCGTATGCGGCAAAGACTGGCCGGGATGGGTGGATCGCTATCTCCGGCTTTGGCGATACATTGTTCTCGACGCGAAATGATCTCTCCACGTTTCGGCGATCGAGATTGATTACTTTTACAGTTTGATCATCCGACGCACTCAAGATTTTGCTTCCACCTTCAATGAATCGAGCCTCATTGATGATGCGTTTGTGCGCCTTGATTGTGATTACAGGTGAACCACCTTCGAGGTCCCATGCAAACAGATTTCCGCTATTCCCCGCTGCACAGAGCAGGTCCTTCGAAGGATGAAAATCAACGGAGTTCCACCATTTGACAGGGTTTGCCGACAACGTCTTAAGTTGGATTGGCTCAAACCGGTTTCCTGATAATTGCCAAATTTTTATCTGCCCGTCACTGCCGCAGGTCGCCATCTTGGTACCGTCATAGTTGATCGCGATATCGTTAATCTTTTTTCCGTTGTGGGCGTTCGGCCAATTCCAGTCCTGTCCACTTTTTAGCGGCCAGAACTTCACGGCTCCATCCAAACTGGTTGATGCCACCAAAGAAGAGCTGGGACTCGTGGCAACAGAAGTCAGGCGGCCAAGATGCCCAACGAGCCGATCGACCAGCTGGCCATTCTCCAACTCCCAAACGTACCCCCGTTTATCTCTCGAGACGGAAACGAGCAACTGACCCTTGTTTGAAAAACGAAAATCCGTACAAGGTTCTTTCGGAGTGTTGAATTCGCGCACATTGACTTCGGATTGAATCGACCAGACCTTGATACTTGCATGCTGCGAATGGATACCGGCCAAGAAACGATGGTCGTCGGAAAACGCAATCTTGCTGATGCCTCGCAAGCGCGTAGGCGCACCCCATTGGTGGTTGAACACTTTTTGCCGGGACGAATCCTCCGTTGACCAAAACGTAATATTCTCGTCGCCTGCGGTTGCAACGTTCTTACCATCCGGAGAAATCGCGATCACCCGATGGTAATCACCGTCGGCCTGAAATCGATGAATCAGTTTGAGATTTTTCATTTCCCAGATTCGCACCGTGCCATCGATACCGACACCCGCAATCCACCCAACCTTCTCGGCAATCGAAATTGCGCTGACATTCTCGAGATCCAGCTTTGCGGTGAAATTTCCCGACTCAACATCCAAAACATGGATTTGATTTTCGATCGCCGCAAACATTCTGGAACCATCGGGGGAAACGATCAGTCCTTTGAACCGGCTCATCGCGACGTTCGATCCTTTCAAGCTGGGGGTCGTCCACAGGCGCTCGCCAGTCTTTCGGTTCCATCGCGAAATTTTTCCGAAGTAATCCGCCACAACGATGTCACCACGTTTCAGAAACTCCACTGCACCAGGTCGGCCGCCTATGTAAAGGGTTTCGCGACTGCCCCGATTACGCACCATGGCGAGCTGCCAGGCTTCGTCACGGAACTCGGATGGGACATCCAACAGCGCGACCGTGGAGTCCCTTGCATTACCCGCGTCCCAAAGCCGCTGGGAACTGATCAGACGCGCCCGCGCCAACTCTCGTGTTCGCTGCCGGTTTTCTTTCGCGAGTAGCTTCGCCGCTTGTTTGGCTTCCTTTTCTTTTCTTTCCGCCAAGCCCAGGTTTTCTGTGGCCTTGCGTTCCAATTGTTTCGACCGCAAAGCCTCCTTCCTGGCCTCGTGTGCGGATCGATTGGCTAGAAATGCGAACGATCCGGTTCCCACGATCCCAAGTAGCAATGCAAAAAAGACCGTAGCGGCTGAACCGAACAAGACCCGATGCCGCTGAATGAATTTCCGAAGTTGGTAGACCTTGGAGTGGGGTCGCGCCGAGACAACCTCAAAGTTCAGGAAACACTGGATGTCTTCCGTAAACTCTCGCGTTGACTGGTATCGATTTCGCGGAACATTTTCTGTCGCTTTCCGCATGATGTTGTCGAGATCACCGACGAGAATCGACCGCAACCTTTGGACCGTAAGCTGTCGATTACTTGCGATCCGCTCCCGATTTGACGATTGATCAAACTTTCGCGCAGCAGGAATCGTTTCTCGATTTCGAATCAACTCCAAAACCTTAAGGATTGGCAGGTCGCGAATCTCTTCACGCGTCAGTGGTAGAACACCGGCCAACAGCTCATAAAGAACCAATCCCAGTGAATAGACATCCGAAGTTCTTCGCAGAAGTTTGGGATTCAGCTCCGACTGCTCCGGGCTCATGTAGTGAATCGTGCCCAACAGAGCTCCAGCCGCCGTGTATTCCGATTGTTGATAGTCGGAGTCACTGGCAACAACTTTCGCGAGCCCAAAGTCGATGACTTTGACAACGGGCCGGCCATCAATTTCTTGAACTAGAATGTTTGATGGCTTGATATCCCGATGCAATATTCCTTTTTTATGGGCGTGATCAAAAGCCAGGCAAACATCAACAAATAACTCGAGCCGTTGCCTGATGGTAAACTGATTTTGATCACAGAATTTGTTGATGGGCATCCCCGCAACGAACTCCATTGCAAAGTATGGGGTGCCCTCGTCGACCTCACCAGCATCCAGAATTTTGGCGATGTTGGGATGGTCCATTAACGCGAGTGTCTGTCGCTCGCGATCAAAACGCTTAATGATTTCACGGGACTTGCGAACGGAACGAATCAGTTTGATCGCAACTTCGCGTTTAACAGGATCCGTTTGTTGAGCTAGCCAAACGGAACCCATGCCACCTACTCCGACTTCGCGAATCAACTGATAGGGGCCGATCCATTCGGATTTCATGAATAGCGGTTCGGTATTGCCGGACGCTTCGACGCCCGTTTCCAAAATGGATTGGTTTATTGGGTCGGCGATCCGATCTCGCGATACCAAATCCTTGACGATCTGAACTGCTTTTACGCCGAATTGACTGAACTCACCTGGGTCGAGCGATTTTCCAAACTCGGAAAGGCGATCTTGGTCGATCGCAATCAACATCTTGAACAGTTGCACGCGAAGCCGATTGCTGACGCGCAGCAGGTACTCGCGATAACTGGCCCGCCGCTCGAGACTCCAATGGTCTTCGAAATCATGGCAGATTCGGACCAACTCGGCACGTTCATCAATTGATACTTCACGATCACTCATTTTCTCTCTCACGCCTACTTCATTATCTTCTTGGATCGCGAACAAAAGAAAGACTGTCAATCAAAAAACGGAACTAACGTCGCCGTTCGGCAGCCCGTCCTTTCGGGGTGGTTCAAATGGCGGCTCGACAAATTTTGGAAAAGTTCTTTTTTAACTTTACTTTTTGAGACCCAAAATCCGTTTCAATAACGCGTACGTGTCCAATCTCGTTTAACACCGATTCCGGTTGACATCATTGGTTGCGAAGCAAATCGGCTCGCAACATTTTTTACTTGGAGAAAAAGAAAAATGAGAATCGACAAGAATTTGAAGCTGCTGATTATTGCCTTGATAACAGCAGTTTCTCTGGCAACCTTCGGAGAAACGGCAAGCGCCCAACGTCCAATCCGAGGCAAAGATCCAAACCCTTCCCATTCGGACCCTTCCTATTCGGGGATCTATGTCTTTGGCGACAGTCTATCCGATACCGGAAACCTTTTTTCTTTGACGGGCTCGCCTCCCCCGCCTTACTTCGAAGGCCGTTTTTCGAATGGCTTGGTATGGGTTGAGTATCTGGCTCAAAGCCTCGAAGTCGAAGAGGGGTCGCTAGTGAATTTCGCGATTGGTGGCGCCACGACCGGGAGAGATAACTTCAATGACATTCCTGGATTTGTCGAGTTTCCCGGACTGTTGGACCAGATTGACCTGTTTGAATTTGGATTAGGTGGCAATCAAGCGGACCCAGACGCGTTGTATATTGTGTGGGCCGGCGCCAATGACTTTTTCCTCGATGGACCGTCCTGGTCCACCATCGCCAACGGAGTTTCCAATACAGCGACTGCCGTCGAACGACTTCACCAGCGAGGTGCCGAGCACATCCTCGTTGTCAACCTTCCTGACCTCGGTTCGACTCCCTTCGGCCTCTCCGAAGATCCCTTCGGCTTGTCATTCGCCTCCGCCTTCTACAACTTTGTCCTTGATATCAATCTTTATCAATTGAGAGCGGGCGGAATCAAAACAACTCGCTTGGACGTTTTTGGTTTGATGCGAAAGATCGTCGCCCGACCTGACCGTTACAACTTTACAAATGTCACCGATCCCTACCTGTTAGCGGGGGGAGATCCCGACACGTTTCTTTTTTGGGATACGGTACATCCGACGACGCGAGGTCACGAGATTTTTGCCGACGCCGCGATGAAGAAACTGCGTCGCCGTTCGACTCGAAGGGGCCGGTAGCGCGTCCTCCGGACTTCATGCTGCGGCCAGCGATCAATCCCCTGCGGAACGAATTCGATTCGCAGGGGTTTTGTATTCAAAGTTGAATTTCGGAATCGTTGTTCTTACGCCGACTACTTGAACATATCGTCGGCTCTTTTTTTGTTTGCCTTCTTCGCCTCGGTGCCTTTCTTGATCACATCGTCCGCGCTCAGGCCATTGAGTGACTTCCGGGTTTCTTCAAGTGGCTTTCCGCTAAGCGTGTCGCTAGCGACCACCGCCAACAAAGCTTCCTCAAACTGTTTAGCTTTCTCCGCATCGAGGGATTTCTCGATTTTGTCGAGCGACGCATCAAAGGCCGCCTCACTGCTTCCGTCAATTGTTAGCTCCGTCGTCTTCGAGGCACCGCAGCCAAGGGCGAAGAGAATCAGGAACATCAAAGAGAATTTTTTCATTTTCACACACCCCGCGATTGAAACGAAAATCCGATTGTACTTGATCCCGTATGCGGAAACACAGATGGCAACATGAATCTGTCCGCACGACATCAACGAACCTTGCCCCGGAAACGGTGTCTGAATTGGATTCAGACCCTGAGGAAACCATGGCTAAAAAAATCGAATATCGACAGTGCACCCTTCGGAAAAAGGAATCAGAATCCGTAAGCAAGGAGATGGTGACCTACATCCCCAGAAAATTCGCCCGTCGAAACAAAGTTCTTCGACTTCAGCACGCAGACAATACTTGGGAGGAAGGTTGGATCGTGGTTCAGGTTGGAGAATCGGTAGTCCTAGACGATGATCTGCCCGATCCGCGAAAAGCTGCCAAGTCCCATCGTCTTGCAACTGGCGATGCGCTTCCACGTTCATCACGCTGGAGAACTTAGGTCTTGCACGGAAGTTGCAGCTTAAACCTGCAAAGCAATCTGTTCGACTTATCCATGATTGTTTCGGGTCCACATTTCGCGTTGAGAATGCATTGTCTAACGGCCAGCGAGGTCCGAGATTTTCCCGCCTTTTCAAATTCCTGATCCGAATTCAGCGAGGCACGAAAAAACCCCGAAGAACCAAAAGTCCTGCGGGGTTTGTGAGGGTGGCTGAGGGGATTCGAACCCCCGACTTTCGGAACCACAATCCGACGCTCTAACCAACTGAGCTACAGCCACCGTTTTTGCATTTCTGCCAATTTGGAAGAGAAATGATTCTAAACTCGGCCCTATTTCCGGTCAACGGCGAAGATCAAGACAGTCTTGTTGCGTCTAAGTTCGGTGATATAAGGGTGACCCACCATCTTGGTCAAATATCGCCATTTGCAAGCCGCGAAGAAACACCGTTCCTTTTAGAAGATAAGAAAAAAGAGCCCCGCGGAAACTGTCTCTCAGCCAAGTTTGATTTGGCCGAGCGCGCTCACCTTGGTCCCGCTGATTCAGCGAATCCCGGGTACCGCATTCGACCCTTGGCTCGTCACCGGCCACTCTCAAAGCCCGATGGAAACCGATCAAAGTTTCGCAGTCGGATTCTCGGAAAATTTTCCGCAAGGGCACTGCCGTTTCGAACTTGGCCTTGGCCGCGTTGCCTCGCCCCATTGCCCCAACCCCTACTCCAATCCACTTTATTCGGAGCCTAGACTTCGAAAGGGAATTCCGAATCGATTGGGCTCTTTGACAGTTCGACCAGGAATGGTCCCAATCGCTCGACCAAGAGCTGCATCAACCTTTCGCCTTTCTCTGCGGATGCCGCATGCGGGTTGGCCGCCCCCGAGTTGGTGGTCAACAGATGCCAAGGCCTTGTGATCGACACCCAACCCTCGTTCAACGCCTCGAAACGCATCTTTCTCGTTATCGCCTCATCGGCCCTTAGACTTCCGTCATCGTTTATTGCAACCAACTCCGGAAAATACGCCAACCCAAATGACGTTTCCATTTCACCCGCGTGATCTTCTGCCACGTCAAAGACCTCGTGGTACAAGTCTTTGATCACGTGGTACCAGTTGCACAAAAACAAATGGGCGTCGACCGCGCCCGAAAGTTCACGGAGCAACGGTTTGAATTCGTTGCCCCCGTGGCTGTTCAACAAAACAACTTTATGGATTCCCGATTGAATGAGCGAATCAACTAAATCCGTAATCACCAGGTTCAAGGTCGAAGGATTCAAGTTCATTGCCAACGGGAATTCCCGCAAGTTGGTTTCGGTCCCATAAGGAATCGTTGGAAGCAGAACAACGGATCCACCCTGATCGTTCGCGTAGCCACAAATGGATTCACCAATTTTCGTGGCTTCAAAGACATCCGTTCCGTAGGGCAGGTGCAGGTTGTGTGGCTCGGTTGCACCGAGTGGCAACACGGCAACTTCAAACTCCATCTCCTTGATCTGGGCGTAGTTTGCGTTGATCAAATTCCAGGGTTGTGGATCCGTCATGGGTGGGCTTTTCGGGTCGAATTGAAAGAACTTCGTTCATTGTCCAGCTTTCGACTTGGGGCGAAACCCGCGGGGCCCTTTCCACGAATTTCGGGACGCTTTTGACTTCGGGAAGGTAGCAAGCCCTTGCGAATGCCGGTCGCGCCGGATGTACCGATTGTGACTCGGAAAACTTTTCTTTTCCGGCGCAAACTACCTCGTCCGCAGGGTTTTCCATGGGCACTCGACTAAAACGAACGTATTTTTTTCCAGTTCGCGGGGAAATCTTTTCCCGCTCAGAAGAAGCAGTTCGTTCGGAATCTTGGGGGGGCAGCCATCGGGATCATTCCGCTGCTGGAGAAAAAATGAAAAAGACAAACCAATTAAAAGAAGTCATTGCAAAACGACGCAGCAAACTCGGTAAGCGAGCACTCGCCTACGCGGCCGCAGCGGCCGTCATGGGTGGGACAGCGGCAACCGCTGATGCCGACTTTGTTGACGATTACGACCCGGCACTTTGGTCTTTCGGACTGGGCGGCGGCGATGGCTCGTTCACCAACGACGGCGCGTTGCTCACACTGACCGGTTCGGACGATGGTGTTGGACCCGATATTACAACTTACACGGTCACCGCGGCCGGTTCTGGAACCGTTAGCTTCAACTGGGACTATTCATCCACCGACGTTGGCAACTGGGACTACGGCGGATTCGTATTGAATGGTGTCTTCACGACCCTGGCCAACAATTCGGCCGGTGGAAGTGGAACCCAGTCGTTCACCGTCAATGCCGGTGATACTTTCGGCTTCTTCGTCACTTCGCAAGACAGTCAATTTGGCGCGGGTGTGCTCGAGATCTCGAATTTCAACGCACCAGCAGGAATTCCTGAGCCATCGGCGATTACGATTCTCGCACTTGGTACCGTCGGCCTGATCGCGCGCCGAAAACGATGCCAGGACGAACGCGAAGAGCGACGTCGACGACGACGCGAACGAAACAACAAGTGCTAGCAAGCACCAAAAAGTCAAACCCAAGCCCGGCCCGCAATGGCCGGGCTTTTTTTGTTTCGTCAAAGCCGTCATCCACCGATGGACGATAACAAGCGATACGACGCTTCGTTTTCTTCCTTGTTCCAATCGGTTAAAAGCCATGGCCCAACGCCTTGCTGAAAAAGTTGTCCTCATCGGGTGGGATGGCGCTGACTGGCAAATTATCAAACCATTGCTCGATGCCGGACAAATGCCGGCACTGCAATCGCTGATTGAAAACGGCGTGATGGGAAACTTTGCCAGCATGCATCCGATGATATCGCCAATGCTTTGGACTTCCATGGCGACGGGAATGCCCCCTCACCGGCATGGCATTCACGGGTTCACCGAACCGGACCCCAACTCGGAATCCGGAATTCGTTTGGCTGGAAGTACAAGCCGGAAGTGCAAAGCCTTTTGGAATATTCTATCGCAATCGGACATTCTGAATCACGTCGTTGGCTGGTTTGCCGGCCATCCGGCCGAACCCATCGATGGCGTCGTCGTATCCGAACTGTTCGCCAAGGCCGATAAGCGTCTGGAGGAGGGATGGCCGGTCCCGGAAGGAAGCGTCTACCCGTCCGAATTGGTCCAAGACCTGGAACAGGTTCGTGTCCATCCGATGCAAATCAGTCTCGAGCAAATCGAATTTCTTGTTCCAACCGTCAAGGAAATCGACCAAACCCGAGATCAGAATCCACAAACGATTGCAACGCAGCTTGCCGAATGTGCAACGAATCAGGCTGTCGCTACCTGGATTCTTCAAAATGAAGACTGGGACATGTTATCGGTCTATTTCAACACGATCGATCATCTTTGCCATGGCTTTATGTACTTCCACCCACCGCGAATGGACCATATCCCGGAGTCTTTGTTCCAGACCTATCAGCATGTCGTGAATAACACCTACCGTTTCCACGATTTGATGCTGAATCGAATCATGAAGTTAGCCGGACCGGAAACGACGTTTATCATTTGTTCCGACCATGGCTACCAAACGGGTCATCGTCGCCCGATGCTAACGCCCCAGGAACCTGCAGGCCCAACGGTTTGGCATCGTCCTTATGGCATGTTCGTGATGTCCGGCCCGAACACACGGAAAGACGAGTTGATTTTTGGCGGACGGATCATCGACCTGGCGCCAACCGTTCTTACGCTATTTGGCTTGCCAGTTGGCGAGGACATGATCGGCAAACCTCTGGTCCAGGCGTTTCGCCAACCAGTTGAAGTCAAGACGATTCCTAGCTGGGAGGAAGTCGACGGTGACTCGGGCATGCATGATGGACATGTGTTGACCGACCCGGCCTCCGAGAAAGCCGCGTTTGAACAATTTGTCGCGCTCGGCTACGTCGAACCCGCGAGCGATGACAAGCAGTCCGCGATGAATCGCACTTCGGATGAACTTGACTATAACTTGGCCCGTTCATTCATGGCGGTGGGGCGCCACGCGGATGCAGCCAAGTTGCTTGAGAAGGTGCATGCGAATCAGCCCGAACGCTTGACGGTCGCTTACGAACTGGCCGACTGTTATCAGATGCTGAAACGCTACGATGATTGCCGAAGACTGGTGGATCATATTGCCGGAGGCAGCTGCCACAACCCGGGAATGGAAAACAGGAATCTCAAAGTGATTCCTCAGGTCGACTATCTGTACGGCATCCTCGCTTTAAACAACGAGGAACCGGAAAAAGCGATGGAGCATTTACTGCGGGCAGAATCCAAAGTCGGACAATTCATTGGGCTCCACAAAAGTCTCGGAAATGCCTACATCCAACTTCAACGCTGGGAAGATGCCGAGCGCGCTTTTATCAAAGCCCTGGAGACGGATTCGGACGATGCGGAGGCATTGCATGGCCTGGCGATCGTCGCACTCGAAGCCGGACAACCGGCGGATGCCATTGAACTCGCACTGCAATCTCTGGAAGTGCTTTTTCATCAACCGCGCGTCCACTACCACCTGGGACTCGCCTGCATGCGAACCGGAAATCTCGACCGCGCGAAACAGGCCTTCGAGGTTTCGCTTGACATGCGCCCCGATCGAAGCGACGTCAAACGGGAACTCGCCAACGTTAACCGCGCCCTTCACATCAATGGAGTTTCACGATGAAAGGCCTCGTCGTCGTTTCCATCCCAAAATCGGGCACCAATTTCCTGGCTCGATACCTGGCCGACGCCACCGGCTGGAAGTTTCGTTGGGGGCGTCCCTCGCGCAGTATCATCGAGCTCTCGGAATCCTTGCCGGAACTTCCAAATGGATTGGTCTACGAACGGGCTGATCACCTGATCATGACGGACAAAGATCTGCCATTCCGCAGCACGGGTCAAGTGGCAAATGTATTCGGAGGCCGCCAGATCGCTTCGGTCCGCTACAGCGAAAAAGAGCTGGAAATCCTCCGAGCCTCGGTGGAGAAAAACGCAACGGATACCGTCATCGCTGAACATCCGGTTGAAAGCCTGGCAAAGTTCATCCGCAACCCGGATCAAGTCAAAGTGACGCTGCCGAGAGACGTTATCAAGGAAGCGGACGATCGCAGCTACGGGGTCGTATTTTTGTATCGAGACCTTCGCGACATCGCGAATTCCTTTTCCCATTTTCTTTTCGAGGGCACCCGCTTCGTCAAGTTTTCCAGTTTTGACGCTGCACTCGAAGTCGTTCTCGAGTGTTATCTTCCTGTTTTGGCGAACGCCATTCGCACATGGCAAAGTGACTTTGACGGACTCTCGCTAACCTATGAGCAACTGCATCAGTCAACACGGGCTTCGCTGAATCAGATTGCCGAACAGTTCGATCTTCCACTGGATCGATCGGCATTGATCGATTCGATGTCGGATTACAAGGCTTTTACTTTGCGAACGGGTAAGACACGCGAGTATCGAGAGAAGCTGCCCCAAACCGCCATCGATCAAATTGAGTCCAGCTACGCGGATTTGCTGCCCGACGCGTCGGCCAACGCCCCAAGTTGATCAAGGTCGATTAAGCTTGGGCAACTTTTTCTTAAGCGCACTCAGGGCGGCCGCACTTACCTTGGTTTTGGAAACTTCCAGGTACTCCAGCGACTCCAGATCTTCGAGATGTCGTAAGCCGGCATCGGTAATTTCAGTTCCCGTCAAATAAAGCGCTCGCAGCTCCTTTAACTTCCCCACTTCTTTCATGCCATCATCCGTTACCTTGGTGCCCGCAAGATCCAGCTCTTGCAATTGGTTCAATGCCGGACACACGGCCTGAAGAAACGCGTCACCGATTTCGGTGCTATCGACGAACAGTTGATTCAACCTGTCCAGTTTTTTGACAACGGCGGCCGCGCGATCGTCGATCTGGGTTCCGGAAAGCTGAAGCCATTTCAAGTTCTTGCAATTTCCAATTGTCGCAACCTGTTCGTTCGATAACTTGGCTCCACCCAGCGCGATTTCCGTTCGCGTTTCCGGCTTCGAAAGAAATTGCAGATCGTTGGCATCGGGGAGAAGAAACTTGCGATACCTGGATTCCAGATCCGAATAAGAAACACCGATCGATTTCGCCAAACTATCGGGCTTGGTTCGCTTCTGGTAAACCAGCTTGATGTAGCGGATGAAGCCGTCACGAAAGGCGCCTTTTTCGGCCAGCATCAGGTAGTGGGCCAGGCCAGCGCTTTGGCTGTAGAGACTGACCACGTCCTCGTTTGATTGAAACTCACGCCTTCCCATCGCGATGAGTTTCTCAACCGGAACAAAGAAGCCCTGTCGGTTGACGCGAATTCGAGCGTACTGGAGTCGCTGCGACTCGTTGCCGCCAAAGGTTGCACGATTCTCGAACTCTGACATGGATTCAAAATACATCGCGATTGCTTCGACCGCCCAGATATTGGAATTGTCGATCGCATCTTTTTTGGTGACACCGCTTTCCTGGAAAAGCTGGTGAGCTTGTTCCTGCAACCAGGTTGTTCTCATTGCCTGTTCGTTCTCGGGATCGTGGTAGAAAAACATCGTCTTCTGTTTTTCGTTGTAATATCCCGTCGAGACCTCGACGCCTTTGACGCCCAGCTCGGAAAGCGTATTCACGTATTCGTCACGACTCGAAAAGAAAACAACTCGGTGCTTTCGGGTCGAGACCCTTTCCCCTCCCCTGCCCTCGAACCAGCGCTGCAGAACTCCCTCGGCGGCCCAGTAATCGAAATAAAGTTGTCGCCAGAGGTTGTGCCAACGTTCGAGCTTGCGAGCCATTGCCAGGCCGGTTTCCGCGTCAGCCGTTGTGGCGATTCGATAATGGGCAGAATCCACGTTGAGGTAGCGCCCGCGAGGCCAACCCACGATGGAATGTTTGGTGGAAGCCTTCCGCGCCGTGGTTTTTCGTGTCGGGCGAACCCATTCCTTTTTGGAGTTTTGAACGAAGCCCAGAATCCTTCGGGCTTCTTTGTGCTCGTGGTCATGCACGAGGACTTCGTGAAGCAGCTGATAGGCAAGTGCCGTGTTGCCTTGGCCGACCGACTTTCTTGCGAGCTGAAAAAGCGCTTCCGCATGACCGTCCACCAGTGATTCAAGTTTCGGAAACCTGGACAGCGATGGATTCGGTTTGGCCAGATCAAGTGGAAACAGCGTTTGACGATCGGGAGGGAAAACAACCTGAAAAGCCCCGGCGGTCGTTACTGCATCATTACTTTGGGAGCTTGCCCACTGTTTTAGCTTGCCTTGAAAGTCATCTCGGACTTTTTCGACTTCGGCCTGCGACCTTTTGTTTTGCCCGCTGGTCGGAGGCTGGGACAGGTGGGTCGTCAGGCAAACGGCTACCGCCAGCAACGTCGATCGAATCATGCGCGAATATTGTATGGGTATCATCTCGGGTGATCGCTGGCACGCGATCCAAAGCGGACTGTTTTTCGGGACTCTCGTTTCTTTATTCTACCGTTTCAATAGCGGAACGCGTGTCGATTGATTTTAGGCGCTGCAATCGGTCCAACCGACACAACTACTACCGGATTTCGTTCCCGCATCGACCGCGTTGTTCGAGGGATAACCTATGTTTTCAGTAGGTTTGGCCGATCGATGGCCTTCACACGCGGCAGGATGAACCGCGATTCCCCAACGAATATCTCCACGTCACCATGAACACCTCCCCTTCTCCCGAATTGACCGGAACCGAAGCGCGTACCGGTTTTGGTTTGACCGAATGGCTGATTCTTGTTGTCGCCGTGCTCGCCTCGGCGCTCGCGATGAGTCCGAATGTGGCCGACCCCGATCTTTGGGGCCATGTCCAATATGGCCGAGATGTGATTGAGTCCGGCGAGATTGCGGAAACGACCAGCTATTCCTACACCGCGAATGGTTATCGCTGGATCAATCACGAAAATTTTTCCGAAATTGTGATGGCCATCGTCGCTGATACCCTCGGCCCAATTGGCTTGGTGATTGGAAAGTTCCTCTTGAGCTTGCTTGTGATTGGCTTGGTCGCCTGGTGGAACTTGCGTCGGGGAATCGGTGTGATTGCAACCAGTATTTTGCTGCTGCTTTTGGGAGCGAACCTTGGCTACCACTGGAGCATTCGACCCCAGCTTGCTTCCTTCGTTTGTTTCACATTGATGATTGCTTTGTTGCAATTCAGTTTTGAAGGTTGGCGCGGCAATTGGCATTTCCGCTTTCCAAGAAAGTGGTTTGCGGCCTCCGCCAGTGATTCACCCAACGAACTGGGTTACGAATCATGGAAGCTTCGCTGCTTGTGGCTGGTCCCGATCGTGTTGCTGGTTTGGACCAACTCCCATGGTGGTTTTGTCGCCGGCCTTTGCGTCTATTGCGCGTACCTGGGTCTGCGGGCCATTGAGTCACTTAGTCGGCGTGGATCGCGCGGTTGGGGATTGTTTCGCCGGATGACACTCATGATCGTGGTAGCGATCACGATCACGTTCTTGAATCCGTATGGACCGCGACTTCATTTGTGGCTCCTGGAATCGTTGGGAAGTCCGCGCCCGGAGATTTCGGATTGGTCGACGACCGAGCTAACCAGTGTGATCGGAATGAAGCTTTGGGCGTTGGTCGGGGTAACGATCGTGTCACTTTTGTTGTCCAAGCGTCGCTACGATCTGACACAGATTCTTTTGCTTGGATTAACGCTTTGGCAATCGCTGAGCCACTTTCGTCACGTCCCGTTCTTTGCGATCCTGGCCGCGTTTTGGCTGGGCCCGCATTTGCAGTCGGCTTTGGCGAGACTCAAGATCAGTGTCTCCGACCCGGCGAACGAGAAAGCCCTGACGAGATGGGCAGTTCACTCGGTGCTCATTGTCTGCATCGGACTGGTCGGCTTTCGGCTCTCGCAACGCCTTTCGGAACTGCCCGTCAATCGGGATGTATTTCCCGTGGACGCGATCGCGTTCATGAAGGAACACGAATTGAACGGTCGCATTGTCGTGACTTACGACTGGGCCCAGTACTTGATCGCCGCTCGCTGCGTGAATTCAGAAGGCCGAGTCGCATTCGACGGCCGCTTTCGAACTTGTTACCCGCAGGAAGTCGTCGACATGCATTTCGATTTTCTCTATGGAGAAACCGATTTGATGAAACGCCATCGGAGCCCACAATCGGGCGAAATCAATTCCTCGCGTGTTCTGAACTACGGGAAACCGTCGCTCGTGTTGATCAGTCGAAAAGGCGAAAAGACCGAGAAACACATGTTCGAGAATACGGACGACTGGGTGCTTCTCTATCAAGATGGAATCGCCCAGGTATGGGGCCGAAAAGTTGTTTACGACGATCCAACCAGTCCAAGCTACCTTTCACTCGAACGCCGCGCAGTTTGCGACCAGGTGCCCCAGGGATATCGTCGCTGGCCGGCGCTTTGAACTTTGGCAAGAACGACGGTTAGCCCGGCTTGTTTCTCGCAGAATTGACAGGTTTCTGAAACTCTTGGGGTAGCTTCGGCTGGCAGCGTGTTGCGATTGCGGCGTATGAAAGGAACCACTCGCTGGCGCGTCGTGCTTGTATTGAGTGGTCGCTCCGATTCACTCGCTAGCGAGTCGTGCTTGTATTGAAAGTTGTCGCGCCGATTCACTTGCCGGCGAGTCGTGTTTCTATCGAAGGTGGTCGCGCTGATTCACTCGCTAGCGAGTCGTGCTTGTAGTTCGGTTGTCAGGTTGGTTCTTTCAGGGGCGCGTCGAGCTTTTATTGGAGGTTGTCGCGCTGATCTGGCGCGGTGCTTGTGTTGGCGGTTCGGCCAAATCCGTGGTTGCGTTTTTTCAACATGCGCGATGCTTTGTACCCATCTTCGCGGTCCATTCCCCCTCAAACCCGTCTTTCCGGAACAACTGTTTGGTGAGTCATTCGCTGGCCGAAAGCGGCTCCGAATCCTTCGCGAACCGCCGCCGCCGCGAGCTAGATTTTGAAAGGCATCTCGTTCTTTCTCTGCTTAAGGCATCTTCGAAAATGTATACCCAAAACGATCTTGAAAAGGCTCGCAACTGGAAAGGAATGGGGCTCGTGATTGTCGGGTTCGGTGTTCTTACCGCTCTTGGACTTTACTTTGCTTTAGCTTCTTCGAAAGTGAAACATGAGGAAGCGATGTCCTGGCCAACGGTTGAAGGCAAGGTCGTAAAAAGCACGATCAAGAAAAAGAAAAAGCTCAATCGCGTTGGGCGCCGAGCCATCGTCGACTACGAATACGATCATGTTTGGTCGGTACGGTATGAAGTGGAAGGCCAATCTTACGTGCGTGACTACACGGACAACCATTCGACCGAGGAAGCGGCCGAACGTGGACAGCGCGAACGAAAAAAGGGCTCGAAGGCCGTTATGCATTACAATCCCGAAAACCATGGTGAGTCGCGAGTCCACAAAGACAAGCATGATCCGCCCGAACTCGCCTTCTTCTTTGGCGGTTTCATTTGTGTTATCGGGTTGGTTGTGTTTGCGGTTTTCCGGAGTCGGGTAAAGACGATTGAAACCCAGCTTGGCGTTCGACTTCAAAACGCTTTGCGGCCCCTTTCTGAAGCTGAGCGAAACGAATTGGCTCCCGAGCAAGAAATTCTTCAGCAAGTGAACGACATGCCCACCCTCGATGCGGACGAGTTGGCATCTTCCAACTTGGACTCGGCCAAGTACTTTAAGCAGATGCAGTGATTCGCTTGGCGCGATTAAAGTTGTACGGCAACTCGCAAACACATCATTCTCGTCCCTCAGCCTTGATTCCCCCTTCCATCCGCCAACCTCGACAAATACCAGTACAAGCACGAAGCGCAAGCGAGTGGTTTGAAACCCCCAATGATCGCGCCTTGCATCAAACCTCATGTCGCTTCAGTATGGCCCTATGCCAATTTGTCGGCCTGGCGGGCTGGCGATTGTTAGAAACCCGACTGCTTTACCGGCTTTCTGCGG
>CAYSXI010000050.1:0-6737 GCA_964434955.1 uncultured Pirellulaceae bacterium | reverse complement strand
AATCTTGATTGGCATGGCGGTTGCTATTTTGGTAACGCTGGAGGTTTAACATGTATTTCTTTGATTTGACTTATTTGATTTATGTCTCGCCTGCGATCCTTCTTGGGATGTGGGCAAGCTATCGGGTCCGTTCGACCTTTGCACGTGCCAGCCAGGTCCGCGCCGGAACGACCGGGGTTCAGGCTGCTCGTCAGATTCTGGATTCGGCGGGGCTGCATCAAGTTGCCATCGAACCCATTCAAGGTCACCTCGGTGATCATTACGATCCGAGGCACAAAGTGCTTCGACTCAGTCCCCAGGTTTATGCTTCTGACTCCATGGCAGCGGTTGGCGTAGCCGCCCATGAGGCCGGTCACGCGATTCAGGATGCCAAACGGTATTTGCCTCTGGTCTTGCGGAACGCGGCGGTGCCCATGGCGAACTTTGGCAGCAGCGTAAGCTGGGTATTAATCATGCTCGGGTTTTTCCTGTCCAAGTATTTGATCTTTGCCGGCATCATTGCCTTTTCCTTTGTGGTGATTTTTCAAATCGTCAACCTGCCCGTTGAGTTCGACGCAAGTCGCCGGGCCAAATTGGAGCTGGGAAATCTTGGAATCGTTCACCATGCTCAGCAGCAAGAGGTGAATCGTGTATTGAACGCGGCAGCGATGACGTATGTTGCGGCAACGCTTCAATCGGTCATGACACTTCTTTACTTTGTGATTCGGTTTGCCGGTCGAAGGTAAGTTCGACTTGCGGGGCGCGTCGTGCAGTGACTCTCTTCGGCCTGGACATGTTACCTCGTGAACGGATGATGAACCCCTTCGGCGAGCACAGGATCAGCCTGCCAGGCGCGCCGCTTGTTTTTCGTTTTGAGAGATTCGAATCGATAGATCGGTTTTGGTTCTGCCCCCGGTCATCGCCCTGCGGCACTTCCGGGAAACGAACAAGACATTTCGCCCGAGACGTGGGCCTCCGTTTCTGAGCGGGGCTTCCAATTTCTTGCTTGGGTTTTTTGGCTCGTCCGCTGCGAGATTCCGTCCGATTGGGTTCGTGGTTGGAAAAGTGAGGAAGTTTTCGGCAACCGATCAGCTCGTTTTCCCTTAAAATAGAGGGTCTCGGGCAATTCGGCGTCCCGATTTCACGTTTTCGGCGTGAAATGTGTTTTCGGTTGTGACTTTTGAGCCTTTTTGGCGACTCAATTTAAACCAATTACCCAAAAGCCGGTCCGTACAACATGCCTATCACGAACGTGGCCTTATTCAAAGACGAGCGAGTAGAACGAGCAGCCCAGGGGTCCATGGATGCCTTTGAGCAATTGGTCCGTGAGCACCAATCGCTGGTTCGTTCCTTTCTTGTCCGATTCACCGACTGTGTCGAAACGGCCGATGACCTGGCCCAGGAAGTGTTTGTCGTCGCCTACCAGCAACTGAGCGACTTCAAAAGTTCGTCCCGCTTTTCGACCTGGCTCTTGGGAATTGCAAGGAATAAAGCGTTGAACTATTTGCGCGGCGAAGTTCGTCGTCGCAATCACGAGAAACGCTTTTTCGACATGGAATTGGCGCGGCGGCAGATTCTGAAGTTGGAAACGGAATCAGAAGAATCGACGGAAGAGCTGCTTGCTGCTTTGAAGGAATGTCTTCAATCGCTACCCGATTCGGCGCACCAGCTGGTGGAGGCCTTTTACTTTCAAAACCAATCCGCTTTGAAGATTGCCAGTGACTCCAAGAAGAAAAGCGGCGCGATTCGCATGAAACTACTTCGTATTCGCGCATCGCTGCAGAAGTGCATTGGCCGGAAAACCGGAACCGCGTCCCAACAGGCAGGTAACTGAAATGACCGATCGCTGGAAGAACAACGAAAGCGAGCCCAAGATCAACTTGTCCGACTGGGCTGACTTGCTGGCCAATCGCAATGATCAATCGGATCAGGACGCGCCTGAAAGCCTTGAGGCGAAACAGTTGTACGATGACAAGCTCGCCGGCTGGTTGGTTTCCGATTTGGAAATCAACAACCTGCTGGACGCGGATTCCCAAATCGAAGACGACCAAAACGTTGATGCGTTTGTCGATTCGGTCTTGGATTCGATTGATGGTTCTCGCCGGAAAAAACAGCCAGATAGCAACACACAACCCAAGCGGAAACAAAGTGGAAAACCGGGCGTTCAACCATTTGAAATGCTCGATCGGCTTGCCCCCAACGGTCGGTTTCTCGGTGAGAATGACGAGTATGAAATTCCAGAACACTTGACTTCGGAACCCGAAGGAAGAAAGTCGTTGCTCGTGAACGGTAACGGTTTATCGGGTCGTCTTTCTCGTCTTGCTGACGATGCCATTGATCAAGCCAATCTTGACGCCCCTTCAGCCGAAACGTCTGGAAGCACACCTGGAAACGACTCCGCAAAAGAAACCATCCCGGCAAACAAGGAGAAGATGCCGAGCCGGGAATCGAACCGTTCGCTTGCTGAGTCGACTCGGAAAAAGGCAACGACTCCCGCGTCTCGACTTCATTCGGTTTGGTACATCACGGCAGCCGTGGCCGTTGTTTCCTTATCCCTGGGGCTAACCATCGGTTTGTGGGCCGGCGGATTCGGTCAGGCTCCTGTTAGCAAGAACGAAGGCGCCAAAGGGAAAGGGAATGCAGAAAAATCCAAAAACGAAAAACAGCCGACCAACACCCCGTCAATCGTTCAGAACCAAAACGATCGTGATTCCGATCGTCAAAAGCCGGACCTGATCAATCAAAAAGATTTGTCCCCCGAGCAGAACGACAAAAAGGGAATCGTCGATCACGGCACGCCCGAGGATATAAGCGACCCCAAGAAGAAGGATCTGCCTGAAACGGCTAACCCGAAGGGGGCTTCGAAGCAGTCGATTGCCGATGGCAAGGGCGGAATCGATGGTGGAGCAAAACGCATTCCGGAAGTCGCTCCTAAGCGCCACATGGCAATGATTCAATCGGACCTGGAAGACGCGCGATGGGCTCGAATCCCGACCTCATCGGGGCTCGGTTCCGAAGAACTTGAGTTGGAAGAGGGGTCGGTCGAGATCAAGACGAAGTCCGGCGCGATTCTGTCGCTTCGTGCACCCGCCAAGTTTCGTTTTCTTTCCAAGTCATCCATCGAATTGAAGTCGGGCAACCTGTCGGCGATCGTCCCCAAGCAGGCGATCGGCTTCACGGTTCAAACGCCATTCTCGCGAGTGATTGATCTTGGCACAGAGTTTGATGTGTCGGTCGAAGAAGACAAATCGGCCCGCGTTTACGTCACACAGGGTGTCGTCGAGGTCGAGACAAATCGGGACAAAGAAGGACAAGTCAAGCGTTGGAAACAACAGTCCGGCCAATCGAGCGTTGTGGCTTCGGATGGTAAGCCCGTCGAGTGGTTGTTGTCCTTCCAATTCGACAAGAACGGTTTTGGCATGGTCGAGTTTAACGGCACTGTGCTTAGCAACGTCGTCATGTTCGATAGCGCGAAGAGTACGCTGGAGAGCATTCAAAAATCGATTGATCGAAAAATGCGATCTGCCCGTCGCCGTGGAGAGACGGAACTTCGGGGTGCGATTGTGATTGAAAACAGCACCTTTGTTTTCCAGGATCTCAATGAGATTGACTCTGCATTTGAGGGCGCTATCCAGACGGTTGAATCGATGGGTGAAGGACGTGAAAAACTGGGGCTCGTTGAGTTTGCGAAAGCCCAACAGGAATTCATTCGTCGACACAATGCGATGATGCAACAGCTTGCCGCACGGCTGAATGTCAATCAAACCGGCAATGGACTCCGGTTTCCAATGATCAATCCCAACCTGACCGGCCAGCCCAACCGTGACGTGGATCTCGCGAAAGTCATCGCGGACGAGACGTTGTCCATCTTGGACTCAAAGAAACGCAACCCGCGTTCGCGGCGTGGCAACCAACGGCCAAACTCGAGACAGTCACGACGAAATGAAGTCCCCGGCATGGACCAGCTTCGCAACATGGCCAAGCTGAGCGGTTTTCAATTCCCGGGTTTGTCCGAAGAAACCGAGGAAACAAAAGCCGAATTGCCAACGATTCAAATGGGCAATGAAGATACCTTGAAGGAATTGCTTTATCAGAAAACCGGTCAGGTCAACCTATTCCGCAACAAGAAGGAAGCGGACTTGGCCATGAGATATGTTCGGGATTTGAATGCTCAGGGCTCACGGGTTCGCAAAACCGAAACGGACCCTCATGCCAACCTGGTTGAACCGCTTAAGCAGCTTTTGCCAAAGCGGCCCGACCTGAATGGCTTGCCAATTGTGATGGGCGAGGAGTGTCGACTCGAGAAAGACAAGGCGGAAACGCTTGAAAAAGTCTCTAACTCCGTTGGTCGAACCATGTCGATGTTCAACCGATTCGGTTCCTTGAGTTCCGCCAACGACCTGCAGAACCCGTTCCGTGAAACAATGGTGACTCAAGTCATTAGCCAATGTTGTCGCCAGCTGGGCAAAAACGAAACGGTTCCGGGTCTCGTTCAAATGCTTCAAGTCGACCACCCGCGTGTACGCCAACAGCTTGTCCAGACGCTGGACAGCACCGATTCGAAAGAGGCAACGACAGCGCTCGCTCAACGGGCCATGTATGACCTTAACGCTGGCATTCGCGTGAAAGCGATGGAAGCACTCAAGAACCGGCCGGCGGAACACTATCGCGAAACCCTGCTGGAGGGCCTCGATTACCCGTGGACCGTCGTTGCGCAGCATAGCGCCGAAGCGCTGGTTCGACTGAATGACGATCAGGTTATCGAGCAATTGGTCGACCGTTTGGACCAAGCCGATCCCGAACAGCCATTCGAGGATGACGATGGTGTTGTCAAGGTTCGCGAACTGGTCGCAATCAACCATATGGCCAACTGCCTGCTCTGTCATGCTCCTTCAAACCACACTAGCGATTCCGTACGCGGCACCGTTCCAAGTCCTGGCGAAGCACTGCCGGTCAAATATTATCAACACACGCCAACCCGAGGTGGATTTGTTCGCGCGGATGTAACCTACCTGCGTCAAGATTTTTCCGTGATGCAGACCCTGAAGAACAATGACTACAAACCTTGGCCCGATAATCAACGATTCGATTATGTTGTGCGAAATCGTCCAGCGAACGCCGCCGAGAAAATCGAATTTGCTCGCAAGAAGAGCAAGGCAGTTAACCCCGAGTACAAACAGGCGATTGTGTTTGCACTTCGTGAGCTGACAGGCAAACGCACCTCGAAAGACAGCAAGGAGCAATGGCTGGCCGCGGTGAAACAGTATCGGCAGGAACAAAAAACCTTGTCCAAGTAAGCCGGCAGGTTAAATCGGATGTCTCAAGCAGGTTGATCGATGACTCGCGTAGCGCTTGAGTTTTTTGAAGCTCGACCACCCAATTGCACGAACTTTGCTTCGGCAAAGCCGACTCAAACCATTCCTCGCGGCAACACTTGATTCAAACACGAACCTTGCATCAACAACGCCGTACAAGCACGAAGCGCTAGCGAGTGGTTCGAAAAGCGACTCCTATGCCGCAATGCGCAAACGCATCCATCTCGACCCGCTGCCTTGATTCCCTCTCCCATTCGCCAATTCGGGACAAACGCCTGTACAAGCACGAGCGCAAGCGAGTGGTTCGAAACCCCCAATGATCGTTTTTCTATCCGGCCTCGACTAAGATAAGTGATCCATTGAGATTCTTCGTCTTAGGATCGGGCGCGGCGCCTGAAGAAAGATGTTCGGATTTTTGAGTCGAATTCAAGCTTTCGTTTTCTTGGGCTTATGGTTGCTTTTCCCAACGGCAACAACAGGTCAAGACAAACACGACTTTTTTGAAAACCGAATCCGTCCGATTCTGGTCGAAAAATGCTACGAGTGCCACAACAGCACAGACGCCGACGATGGAGGCTTGATTCTTGATCACCGGCAGGGATTGCTTGAAGGGGGTGACCAGGGTACCGCGATCGTTCCGGGAAAGCCGGAAAAAAGTTTGTTGATTCGTGCGATCAAGCATCTCGATAACGGGATGCGAATGCCCAAAAACAACGCCAAGCTCTCTCCGCGCGAAATTGCGGACTTTGAGACCTGGATCCGCAATGGTGCACCGGATCCTCGTGACGAACCTCCCAGTGCCAAAGAACTGGCGGCCGCAATCTCGTGGGAAACCATTCGCGAGAAACGAAAACAGTACTGGAGTTTTCAACCGATTGGGAATCCGAAGATTGACGGCGACGCGAGACTGGCGAAGCACGCGCTGGATCATTTCATTCGGAAGAAACTCAAAACGAAAGGTTTGTCGCTTTCTCAACCAGCCGACAAGCGAACCCAATTTCGCCGACTTTGTTTTGTCTTGACGGGGCTCCCGCCGACCCTGGAACAAATGAGTGAGTTTCTGAATGACCCGGATCCAAAAGCGTATGAAAAATGGGTCGATCGTTTTTTGGCCAACCCTGCTTATGGCGAAAAGTGGGCTCGGCACTGGATGGACTGGTTTCGGTATGCGGATTCTCACGGAAGCGAGGGGGATCCCAATATTCCCTATAGCTGGCGATACCGAGACTACCTCATTCGTGCATTGAACCAGGACGTCGGATACGACCAACTGGTTCGAGAACACCTTGCCGGAGACCTGATCAAGAATCCCAGGATCGACGCCAAACGTGGGATCGTCGAATCCAAAATTGGCTTGGCGCATTTTCGATTTGTCGAACACGGATATGGCCCGACCGATGCGTTGGACGAACAGGTACGATTTACCGACAACCAAATTGATGT
>CAYSXI010000049.1:0-29103 GCA_964434955.1 uncultured Pirellulaceae bacterium | reverse complement strand
AGACTGACGAAAACGGGAAATACATCGTCAAGATGGACGAGGGCCCAACTCGCAGCTTGTTCATCAGCAAGTACTATCGTCAGCGGATCGCCAGTGGCACGGCAACGGCAGATGAAAAAGAATACATCAAACGAAAAATCAACTCGGCCCAGTGGCTGATTGAGTCGATTGAACAGCGACGTTCAACCTTGACTCGCGTTGCTCAGGCGATCATCGACCACCAAACGGCTTTCCTGAAGGAAGGCCCTCAGGCAATCGTTCCATTGAAGATGCAAGAAATTGCGGACGTTGTGGAAGTCCACGTCACGACGGTGAGTCGAGCGGTGGATGACAAGTGGATTGAAACGCCCCGAGGAATCATCCCGCTGAAACGATTTTTTGTTGGCGGTACGCAAACGGACGACGGCGAAGATGTCGCCTGGGATCACGTCCGCATCAAACTTCAGGAACTCGTTGATAACGAAGACAAGTCGAAACCACTTAGTGACGACGAGTTGGTAAAGCGTCTCAAGGCACTTGGATTCAATGTCGCCCGGAGAACGATCAACAAGTACCGGCAAAAGCTGGGAATTCCCAGTTCACGACAAAGGCGAGACTGGAGCAAAAAGAAATAATCGCTGCCGGCACTTCCTCGAGGGTTACCCTGCCATCAACTCCACGGTTTTTTGACTTTCGGAATTGGCGGCCTTGATTTGAACGAATCCAAGCCCCTAGAATTCGAGACTTCAAACGGCCTGCCGCATTAACTCCAAATGGCTCGCCTTCTCGTCGAAACCACGAGCCAAAGCAAAACATCTTCTTTGAAACAAATCGCAGCAGTAACTTCGAATGGCGAAAGACTACTACCGAGTCCTGGGAATTGAACGTGGGGCTTCCGCCGAGGAAATCCAAAAAGCCTACCGTAGTCTAGCGCGGAAATACCACCCGGACATCGCAGAAGACAAAGACGCCGCCAAACAGAAGTTCCAGGAAGTTCAGCAGGCCTACGACGTCTTAAGCGATGAAAAGAAAAAGCAGATGTACGACCGCTATGGAGCGGACTTCGAGCAAATGGGCGGTCATCCGTTTGGCGGCGGAGGCGGTGGCGGCCAACAAATGGATATCGACTTGAACGATCTGTTTGGAGCCGGGGGCCCTTTCGGAGGAAATGCCGGCGGCGGCTTTGAAGACATTCTGAAACAATTTGGCGGCGGTTTCGCGCCGGGCCAAAGCGGCTTCGGTGGATTCGACCCGCATCAGGACCCACGTCATGCGGGTCGAGGCTCGGGGCAACGACACGCGCAGCAAACTCAAGCTCCTCCGAATCTGGATTTGCAACAGGAAGTCACGGTTTCCTTTCATACCGCGGTGATCGGTGGCCAGCACCAAATCGCGCTGCAACGTGGAAGCAAAGTGGAGGAATTTACTTTCAAAGTTCCGGCCGGAATTGAGGATGGAAAAAAAATCCGCCTTCGCGGGCAGGGAATTTCGGATCCGCATTCGGGGCAAAAAGGTGATTTGTTAATCAAGATCAATGTCGCCCCTCATCCTTGTTATCGGAGAAGCGGCAAGAATCTCCTGGTTCAATTGCCGATTCACTATTCCGAGGCCGCTCGGGGCGCCAAAGTCGACTTGCCAACACCCCACGGCACCATCAGCATCACCATTCCTCCGGGAAGTTCCAGTCACAAAACACTTCGCCTGAAATCGATGGGCGTCAAAACGGAGCAGGGCCCAGACGGAGACCTGTTGGTCGAGTTGCAAATCGTGGTTCCCGAACAACGAGATGGAGCTTACGAGGAGTCACTGGAATCGTTGTCTCAGTTGGAATCGGAAATGCCTATTCGAAACGAAATCCGGTGGTAGCAATTTGCTAAGATAGCGATTCGCATTTCCTCATTCGCTTCACCTTTCCTGGCTCAACTGGCAGCACATTGTCCATGAACCGCGAGCAAAAGTTTCCGGCCGAAGTTCGGCTGAAAAAGCAAGGAGAGTTTGAGCGTGTCTATCGATCGGACTTCTATGCGGCGGATCAGGTTTTGGTGATACGCGGTGTTCGAAACCAGAAGGACCATTGCCGACTGGGGCTCTCTGTCTCGCGGAAAGTTGGTAATGCGGTTGTACGAAATCGATGGAAACGTCTGATTCGTGAGACCTTTCGGAAATTAAAAAACGAGCTTCCGCCCGGAATTGATTTGGTCGTTCGACCTCGAAAGGGTGCGAAGTGCGAACATCGCCTGATCGATAAGTCGCTACCGAAGTTGGTACGGGCACTCGACAAGCGAATGAGTCGTGTCGAATCAGCCGAGCAGAATCACGGAGATCGCTGAATGATTCGCTTCCTGCTTCGGCTTCCGGGAAACGCAATGATCTTGTGTGTTCGCATTTACCAAAAATTCATCAGTCCCCTTTTGGGGCCCAATTGTCGATTCACACCGAGTTGTAGCCAATATTTTATCGAAGCCGTTCAGAAATACGGCGCGATTCGGGGTGCTCTGAAGGGCGCCTATCGGATCCTCCGCTGCAACCCGTGGAACCCTGGCGGACATGACCCGCCTTAGATTTCGCCAGCTTGCTCAGCAATTGGCGAGCATGACTTCTTGAAAAGATTATTTCTCGAACCCTACTTCTTGCCAAAGTGCAAGGAGCACGTTCCGCCATCGCAGCCTTTGCCCATGCGTTCACTGATTGCGTACCGCCGTTTGGCGACCTGTTGATACGCCCAATTCCAAAAGGGCAAGGAGAACGGCAAATGAAGAAAAGGGGCGGCCCACCATAGTCTCGGTAGCCGGCGAGTGAAAAATCGAAGTGCGCGGGCACCGCCAAATTTTTTTCCATCTTCCTGTGTCACGACATACATTTGTTTCATCATCTGATCGTGGGTCAAATCAGGATAATTCTCGGAAACAAAATCGTCGTGAAGCGAAACGTAGGAAAGTCTTTTTCCGCGATCCCATTTCGCGACCCGATTCACTTGCGATAGACAAAATCGGCAACGCCCGTCAAAGATCACAACGTCGGTATTGGGAAAGTCCAGCGGCGATGGCAAATCGTGCGGCAAGTTCTCAACCATTGCTGGCTCAGTGCTGGCGCTTGCCGCTGGTTCAGAAGTGCTGACTTGATTCATCGCTTGGAAAGTTCGACCACGTTTTGAAGATAAGAGATTATAGATCCCAATGAAGCTTTCATCGTCACAATCTCCGGGGAAATCGCTCTGGATCTTGGCCAGAAAACCAAACCGACCGATCTTACCAGTCAGCCTGCGGTAGTGTCCCAAACGTCCTTAAGAAAGACCGTCGAATTTCAAATTCACCGATCTGGTTACATTCCCGATAAAATGTACCGAGGATAACGCCCAAATCCGCTGAATTTGGCAGAATGGCTTCAATTTCGCTCCTATTTGGGAACGAAAATAGTCTTGTTCGGGTCAGATCATTTGGTTTACCGGAATCATCTGTTTTGGAAACATCTTGAGGCTCAAAAACAGCTGGTTTTTGAAGGGCTTTAGGCCCTATAATGCAAGATGTTCGTAGCTTTTACGAACAACTCCCGGTTATCAGCCTTAATAACGGTAGGCCTGCGTCGGTTGGGCCTCGGTCGCGAAGTCATCCTTTCGTTTTTGCAATTGGATCGTCGATGAACGAAATCACGAAACGAGTATCCAGCGCTCAAGTCCGCTTGTGGTTTGCCAAGTTTGGCAAGAACCTGATTTGGACTTCCGTCGTATGTTTCGCATTTTGCATTGCCGCATTGGTGATCCCCCGAATCTGGGCCGTCAACTCAATTGCGAATTCCGAATCCGCATGGAACTTCGGGTGGATCATTGGGGCCGCCTGTGGATCGATCATCGTTGCTTTGGTCATCACCTGGCTCCGACGTCCGCGAAAGATGGACGCGGCCATAGAGTTGGACCGTCGCTTCAAATTGAAAGAGCGATTGTCGAGTGCATTGGCTCTTTCGGAAAACCAGCGAGACTCGGAGGCGGGTCAGGCCCTGGTCAGAGACGCTCAGCGGCGCGCCGAAACCATTGTCGTCGGTGACGAATTCCGATACCGCCTCAACAAGTTGGCTTTGATTCCGGTTTCCCTGATGATCATCGCGCCTTGCATTCTTTTTATTCCAACGGCTGTCTCAAAAGCCAATGAAGAGATCGCGGAAAAGAAATTGGCCGAGCGCAAGGAAGTCAAAAAGTCGATTGAGCAGGCAAAAAAGAAACTCACCCAGCGAATGAAACAGTTCGACAAAAAATCTTTGGAAGAACTGAAGCCCACGATGGATGCCTTGGAACGCAAGTTCGACAAGATGCAGGCTGGCAACCTTTCCAAGAAAGATGCTCTTGTTGAACTCAACGATATTCAGAAAGAGATTCGCGAGAAACAAAACAAGCTTGGGGATGTCTCGAAACTCAAAAAGCAACTGGCAAAACTGTCTTCACCCAATAGCGGCGAAGCAAAGGACTTTTCTGACGCGATGAAAAAGGGCGACTTCAAGAAGGCCCAACAAGCCCTCAAGAAATTGTCGGACAAGATCGGCAAAAACAACTTGAGTGAAAAACAGCAAAAGCAGTTGTCGAAACAGATGGCCGACATGGCCAAACAACTTGAAAAGATGGCTCAACAGCAACAACAAAAGAAAGACAATCTCAAACAGCAAATACAACAAGCCAATCAAAAAGGCGACTTGGCCAAAGCTGCCCAACTCCAACAACAGCTGGACAATCTGAACAAGCAAAACAAACAGCAGCAACAGATGCAGCAGCTCGCCAAGAACCTGCAACAATGTGCCAATTGCACGGGCAATAAGCAAGGAAACAAGCAGGGTAACAAGCAAGGAAACAAGCAGGGCCAGAATGCTCAGCAGGGCAAACAGGCGGGCAATCAAAAAGGAAACCAGGGCAAACAACCGGGCAATCAACAAGGCGGTCAATCGGGACAGCAGTTGACTCAGCAGCAAATCCAGGACGCCCAACAAGCCTTGCAGGAAATGAGCGACCAACTGAGCCAGATGCAATCCGAGTCGGATCAGATGCAGGCTCTTAGCGAGTTGCAAAACCAGATGAGCGAATGCAAAAGCAATTGCCAAGGCGGAGGCCAAGGTCAGAAGCAAGGTCAACCGCGATTCTCGGATTTTGCCAAGGGCCGTGGCAACGGTGCTGGAAAACGTGACAGCGCGGAATCCGATACGGGCTTTTTCAAAACCCAGGTGAAGAGCAAGGTTGGCAAAGGGGAAACCGTTGTCACGAACCAGGTTGATGGCCCGAACAAAAAAGGAATCACCAAGGTCAAGGCTCGGGAACTGGTCGAACAAAGCGTCAAGTCCGACGCCGATCCGCTGCTTAACCAGAACTTGCCGAAAAGTTCTGAGAACCACGTGCAGGAATATTTCACGAAGATGCGTGGAGAATTCCCCAAGCGCAAGACCGCACCCCCTCAAGGCGGCGAAAAAAAGTAGCCGATTCGAACCAGCGGTAACCAAGCCGGAAACCAAACCATGTGGAATAAAATCACACGCAATACGGCGATCATCGCTGGATTCTGCTTGTGCCTGTTTCTGATCATCCAACTGGGTAATTGGATCCTTGGACGCCGCAACGAATCATTTCAAGCGACTGAGATTCAGCGGACCAAAGAATTGGCCTACGTGAATTTGAATCAGTACAACCTGGATGAGTCACTCAACCATTTCGAGGTCCTTCTTAAACACGACCCTTATGATGGGCACGCTCACTACGGTAAAGCCACTGCCTTGCGACGCAAGTATTACGGTAACTGCAAAAAGAGTTCGCTATCCGAATCCGAACTCAAGGCCGAAGGTGAAAAGGTAATCGAACAGTACGAGGTCGCCTATCAATTCCCCCGCTACCGGAATCGTTGCCTGCATTCGATGTCCATGATTCACGCTCACATCGGTAACGACGACAAAGCATATGAATTGCTGGTCGAGGCCTTCAACAACGGTTTCTACACCAACATGCGAAATTACCTGGAAGATGAGTACGGGCGTTTCTATTATGCCAAAGTGAAGGACCAGCGGCGGTTCAAGGTTCTTCGAAGACTGGAATACAGAAACTATGTTTCGTCCAAAGGCGTGGAAACGCCAAGCGTGGGCGGCGGACAATCCAAACGCAACCGCGACTAGGCCACGTCCGCCTAGAAGTTGGGCGAATCCAAGCCGGTCAGAATTCTCTCCGACCAGTTCGCAATCATCCTTGCCACATACGCAACGTCCTTGGGATGCCGAAGCAACAAATGGTCGCTGTCTTCAAGATTGAGCAATGAGGTCGGCCCTCCGCTCCATTCAAACAACTGAATCGCATGCTTCATGTGAAGCGTTTCGTCGGAGGGTGAATGCAGTACCAGATTCGGAACGCTCAGTCCACGGATTTTCGGTTCCAACTTGATTTCCCGAAGTACCTTCAGCATTTGGTCGGTGATCGTGAAGTCACGCCCGCCAATGTTCACGTCCCCGGCACCGTCACTTTCGATGAGCGGATTGGTTCGGGCCAAAAACTCGGCCAAGTGAAACGTGTCGCTGGGTGATGCAAGGGTTGCCAGTCCTTTGATTTCAGGAAACTCACTCGCAACGAACATTGCGGCCGCACCGCCCAGACTGTGACCAATCAGAATTTGACATGGATGCCCTTCTTCGCGAGTCCAATTGATTGCTGCACGCAAGTCTTCGCAGTTGTCGTCGAAAGTCGTATCGCGAAAAGCACCTTCGCTGTTTCCCAATCCAGAAAAATCAAATCGCAAAACAGAGAAGCCAAGCTCGGCCAAGTGCCGACTGACTCGAACGATTGCTTTGAGGTCTTTGCCGCAAGTGAAGCAATGAGCAAAGACACAATGGCCGATGGTTTGCCCAGGCGGCACTTCGACAATTCCAGAAAGCTGGAGACCCTTGGGATTGGAAAACCGAACTCGTTTACTGATTCTTGCCACAGGTCACCTATGATTCATCCTCGGATCGGGATTCCGAAGGTTTTCGCCATGATGGGTGCAAGGTATCAAAAAGGTTCCGACTTCCCAACGCGCGAGTTGAAATCAGTGACTCGCCCGCCTTGAATCCGGCCGTGGCGCCAATCGCAACTGCCGTACTTTCGACCCTTCGAAACACGTACTCTTTTTCTTTTGGGAACTGCGTTTCGTAGCATCGAACGGCTTCCATTTTGCGCTCGAGTGTTTTCGAGATATCGAACGTGAATTGCCCTGAAACCGCGCTCAGAAAATTGGGCTCAAATGCCAATCGAAAGTAAAGTTGATTTGGGATCGTGTGAACCGGCAGATGATCGAAGACGTCGTCCCACTTGGTCAGTCGACTGTAGAATACGGCAGCGTCGACGATTTGCATGCACTGCCAGTGGTCGGGCGATGCCATCGGCGTTTTGTCGCCAAAAGAAATCACGATCTTCGGACGATACTTGCGAAACTCCTTCGCCAATGCGACGCGCGCATCGAAATTGTCGAATAGTTTCCGGTTCGGCAAATCGAGAATCACTCGTCGGTGAACACCGAGCACGTCCGCCGCTTTTTGGGCTTCCTTCAATCGGACCTCAGGTCCCGGGCTAAGGGGAGTTGGCTCACCGTCGGTCAAATCAATGATCCCGACGCGATACCCCTGATCGACCATCGAGGCCAACATACCACCACAAGCAATTTCAACATCATCGGGATGAGCGCCGACGGCGATCACGTCCAATGTTTCATGGGTTTCCGACACTAATTCCTCCGTGAATGATTTTTGCGGCAACAAGCGGCCTACTTTTTGAAAATGATATTCCGAACGTGAGTCATGGGAACAGCAATTTTTTCATTTTCATTGGCGATTGTTACCGAGTCCGCGTCCCAGTTGGCAATTTTGAAACCCTGAGAACCACCCAAGGTGAATCGCTGACCGTCCGTTAGGCGAATCATTCCCCATGAATCATTGGATTGGTTCAACGCCGAAAACCATATGGTGGGACAATTGGCCAGTTCAAATTCATTTTCGTATTCGGGGTCGGTAACGTCTTCGTACTGCTCGTAGGTTTGCTTGACGACTTCCGCACTTTTTCCATCCCAGGAAACGCCCTCGCTATTCAGTTCCACGTCCGCCGCTATTTTACGAAGCGTTGGAAAAACGACGATCGGTTTTGCCCGATCAAAATCTTCCTGCTGGGCGTGCCGACAAAGGGTATTCAAGCCCCAGATCGCAACGATATTGTTTTCATCAATTTTCAATGAAGGAAAATCGTTTGATGCACCGCTGCCGATTTTCTGAATCGCAACCACACTGTGGTCTTTGAGTCGCACGAATGCCTGATGCCCCTTTTGCTTGGAACGTTCAACCAATTTGTTGGCAGGTGGTGAAAGACTGGCGACCTTGCTGATGTCCACCGTCAATTCATCGGTTCCCTTGATCGAAACGCCCGTCAGTTTCAGCTTTCCGTCCGCGACCGCAATGAATTTGCACCGCAAATAGTCGCCATTCTTCAGGACCACGGAATACAGATCCTGATACGATTGAAAAAGACTCCTTTTGGGCGCCGCAAAGGTAAAGTCGTCGACAGCGAAATCGTTGTCGGCTTCCGCGTCATTCAGCATTTTCAGGTGCTTGTTGGTCAGCACGCGCACGTAGGCGATCGGCTCCCCTGACTCGAGGCCGACAAACGATGTTGATTCGATCGCTTCGCAAATCCCGACCAACTCGTCGTCCAGGTTGTAGGCTTCGAAAACAATGGTTCGAGGCGGATTAATCATCTGGAGAAAACATCCGACCTTGTTGGTGGTCGCCCGAACTTTTGATTGGGCCTGCGCACAAAATGAAGAACGAAAAACGCCCTTGTAGCGAGCACTATTCTCGTAAGAGTAATCAAAACAAACGGCACTTTGCCGGGGACTGCGGCCGGTCACATCATAGGGATCGACCTTGATCTCATTGCCCTTGCCTTCACATTCAAACAAGCATCCCAGATAGGCATAAAGCCCAAACAGATCGGAACCCGTTTTTAACGCGACCTCGTTTTCCCCTTTTTCAAAATCGGCCGAATTCATTGAATCGCGATAAAACGAATCATGGATTTTGGAAAACACCCGATAACCGTTAACGTGGGGCACCGACTTTTCGCTTTCCTGCTTACGCGAAATCTGCAAAAGGTCATCGCGGTTGAATCGATACTTTTTCCCAAAGTAATTCGCGTCGATCGCCAGGCCCGGAGAATCTCCACGGACCGTTTTGCCGGATCGATTCGTCAGCAAGTCATAAGAAGCTTGTGATTCAACGCGACTCCGACGCAACTGGTTGATCACACGTTTCAATCGGTAGTTTGCTTCGCGATCCGGCAAGTCACTACGGTTTTGAAGGATTTGCTGAAAAGGCCCGGCAAGTTGCTTCAGCTCTTTTTCCGCTTGATTGCGAAGTGCGAAATTTGTGCTTGCGAGCTGATCAATCAGGACTTTGATTTTCGCAACTTGCTGACTGACCGTTGATTGGCTGAACTGAATCCGATCGACGTCTTTTAATTTGATCCGTGCCGTCGAAACCTTTCCGTCCTCAGAAACTTCGTTCCAGATGAAGTCGGCTTCTTCCAGTTCGCAAACTATCACTGTGCCATCGCGAAACTCGACGCGAAACATATTCGTGGAACTTTGACAGGAAGCCCTTTGAGCTCCTGCAAGTCCGAAAAGAATTCCGAGGCAGGCGACTCCAAGCAGTTTATTGAAATGGCACTGGATCATAAGTTTGCATTCCAGAAGGCGAAATTTCAAAAGCAATTGGTTCGATAAACACAGGCCA
The DNA here is from genome assembly GCA_964434955.1 of uncultured Pirellulaceae bacterium. Classification (GTDB taxonomy): domain Bacteria; phylum Planctomycetota; class Planctomycetia; order Pirellulales; family Pirellulaceae; genus JANQLU01. The sequence goes on along the minus strand of CAYSXI010000049.1, from coordinate 19,353 downwards.
CTTCGATGTCCCTGCGGCAATCGACATTGCCAACGCCGCAGGACTAGATCACGACGCCCGTCAAAGCTGGCCTCAAGTGATCAATGCATTTTAGGCAAGAGGCCATGAAGAGTCGAACAGGGGCAAAGAAGAATTGTCACTCGTCCCACTTGCGAACGTCGACGTATTTGTAGGTACCTTGGTTGTTCAGCGCAAGTTCCGACATAAAATTATTGCGATTCTGGATCGGTCCCGATCCAAATTGAATGCAGTGGATTTGGGTCTTCGCTCGGGCAATTCGCTTGATCGCGCGCTGCTGCGACTGATTCAGTGGCGGGTATCCACCGTCGGTCAAGAATACAATCACGTCCGGCTTGAAACTCAGCGCAGAAATCAAAGCCGATTCGTGCTCGGTTCCGCCGAATGCGGCGAGTCCTTCAATAAATTCCTTGACCAGTTTTTTCTTGTCCTTGGTTGCTGAAAGCAGCTTCCTCTTTCCGATTGTCACGGTTCCGTGATGATAGGCGACGACTTGAAATCGATGGTTTTCTTCCAACGTATCGACCGCCGATTGAAGCTGTGAGGCGGCTTCCTCTAACACGCCCAAGCCTTGTTCGCCCATGCTTTGCGACCGGTCGATCACAAAAACAAATGACCGTCCAGTCATGTTTCCCGAACCAAAAACGCTGATGCTGGTGGGAGATCCTTTGGGCATTCTGGCCTGCAGCATCTTGGATTCGGCCTCGAGTTGACGCAATTCTTCAGCCGAAAGCTCGTATTGCTTGGCACTTCCTCGGGATTTGCTGGGAACCTGAGTCATGCTTCCGACGTCAAAAATGGGATCGGTGGAATCCAGGTTTGGTGAATCGGCCGGCTGCATCATGGAGGGATCGACCGGCGGCTGGTCGTCGGGAAGCGGATTATCTTCCTGGGTCGGATTGGTTTCCGATTTCTTGGTCGGCGATTCCTGGTATTCGATTCGATCATTTTCGTCGACGGTTGCCAAAACCAGCGAAACGCGCCGCGAACCTTCGTCGGTTCCCCGTGGTGTCGTGTTCGAAAAAATCAGGGCAATCGCGATGAGCAACACAACATGAAAAACGAAACTCATGGAGGCCGACGAGACATCCCGACGTTTTTGTGTCGATTGCGGCTGAGGACTTCGACCGAGCAGGTCATTCGAAGCCCGGTCCCTCGAAGCCCACTCATCCGATATTGGGCCTCTCGCGCTTGCCGGCTGGTCACCGACTGGCTGGCTGTCGGGAGACGCGATGTCGGTAGACGCGATGTCGGTAGAAGGCTTGCGTCGTGGCAATTTCGAATTGGGTCGCTTTGAGTCTTTTCGCATAAGTCCATTATCCCACTTTTCGGGCGATTATCCAAATTCAATTTGGTTTCCAGCGGGAATGCCAAATTTTTTCGCGACCACGGCGTTTTATGACTGTTGAATCAATTAACAAGTGGTCTCGATCCTGGAATCGAAACCGACAAGTCCGATCAAGGTCGAAAGCCATTGTGGAAGGGGCGTCAGGATTTGGGACGCATCAGAATTCAGGAACGTTTCGTATTTTCATGAAATCACGACCGGAACGACAAGAATTTGCCCTTGAAAGCAACCGGCTTGAGAACGAACCGGTTTTGAAAGGTTTTCGTAATGCGTCTGATCTGCGGCTGAAATTCGCGGAATCGGATTGCCCAAGGTGGCAAGTCGCTCGCGATGCAGGTTAAAATTGAAGAATCCGGGAAACGGACTAACAACACTGAGAGAGTTAAACTCGCGAGCCGTTTGGCTGCGGGAATCAATTGAATAGAAAAGGACCCCCGAATGTCAGAAAATTCGCCGGCCACTCCGGAACTTTCCGCTGATGATGTCAAAGCACTGGACAACTTGAAAAAGGCCTACCAAAACATTCGCCAGGAATTGGGGAAGGTGATTGTTGGTCAGCAGGAAGTCGTTGAACAATTGATGATCGCGATTTTTGCCCAAGGCCACTGCCTGCTTGAGGGGGTTCCCGGTCTTGCAAAAACATTGATGGTGTCGACCCTCTCGCGAACCCTCAACCTGGATTTCAATCGAATCCAATTTACACCTGACTTGATGCCAAGTGACATCACGGGAACGGAAGTTATCCAGGAGGACAAGACTTCAGGTGTTCGCGAATTCAAATTTCTCAAGGGTCCCATTTTTGCCAACATCATTTTGGCGGACGAGATCAACCGAACACCTCCCAAGACCCAGGCAGCTTTGCTGGAGTCGATGCAGGAAAAGCAGGTGACGATCGGCGGACACCGCAACCCACTTCCTTCTCCTTTCTTCGTTCTCGCGACGCAAAACCCGATTGAGCAGGAAGGAACTTACACGCTCCCCGAGGCGCAGCAGGACCGTTTCATGTTCAAGGTCTTCGTCAACTATCCGACCTACGACGAAGAGTATCGGATTGCCGAAACGACAACCGCCGATATTGAGACGAACGTCGATCAGGTTTTGTCGGGCGAGGACATCCTGCGATTGCAGCAGATGGTTCGCCGAGTTCCGGTCGCGCCACACGTGATTCACTACGCGTTGCGTCTGGTTCGCGCGACGCGCGTCCGCGAAGACGACGCTCCCGAATTTGTTCGCGAATCCGTCGGCTGGGGTTCGGGGCCACGAGGGGTTCAGTACCTGTTGCTGGGCGGCAAAGCTCGCGCGGTTCTCGAAGGTCGATCCTATGTCACGACGGATGACATTAAGGCCGTCGCCAAACCGGTGCTTCGTCACCGAGTGATTACGAACTTTACAGCGGAATCGGCTGGCATCAATTCGGATGCCGTGATCGATCGCTTGATCGCGGAACTTCCTGAACGCAACGAAGGCGATGAAGTCGCGCCTTCATTGCAAAAAGCGTTTGCCAATTAGTTGATTGGCTGGCAATCCAGATCGGAATCAAAATTCGGTTTGGATTGCTTCGGTTTTTGTCCCGTTAATGGGAGCCTGCGGGCTTTTGTTCGACGTCAAAAATCGACCCATGATTATCGACACAAGGAAACTCGATGGCATCCGCAGATTTAACGCTCGACAAATACCTCGATCCGAAGACGCTTGAAAAAATCAAGCGGATGGAGATACGCGCTCGTTTGGTGGTGGAAGGTTTTTTGACCGGGAAGCACCGGAGTCCCTACAACGGTCTTGCGGTTGAATTCGCAACCCATCGGGAATACGCTCCCGGGGACGACATCAAACACATTGATTGGAAAGTCTGGTCGAAGACAGACCGGCTTTACATCAAAGAGTACGAAGAGGAAACAAACCTCAAATGCAACATCCTCGTCGATTGCAGTAAATCGATGCGATACGGTGAAGCGGATGGCTGGAGCAAGTTTGACTATGCCTCCACGGCCGCGGCCAGCCTGGCTTACTTCATGCAACAGCAACAGGATTCGGTTGGCCTCGTGTTGTTCAGCAACAAGATCGAGCAGGCCTTGAAACCGAGTCTGCATCCATCGCACCTGAAGTTCATGCTTCATGCTTTGGAGACCATGGAGCCAGAAGAGAAAACCGACATCAGCGATGTGTTTCTTCAGCTGGCCAGCCAGGTCAAGCAGCGGGGGATGGTGATCCTGTTCTCCGATTTGTTTGTCGACATGGATTCGCTCAAACAAATGCTGGAACAATTCCGCTTGCGGCGGCACGAAGTCGTGGTCTTCCATGTGATGCACCACCACGAGTTGGAATTCCCTTTCGAAGACAACACGCTTTTCAAAGGGCTCGAGATTCAAGCCCAGTTGCACACCGAACCTCGCGCTCTGCGGCAGTCCTACTTGGAGGCGGTTGAGCGTTACATGACGCGGGTCAAGAAAACCTGCGCATCCGGCGGCATCGACCACGTGTTGCTGGACACCTCGAAACCGCTCGACGCGGTTCTCTCGACTTACATGAGCTTCCGCCAAAAATCGCGCCGCAACCTTCTGCGTCGCTAACCAACGACCCACAATTACTGAATCGAACAAACCAACGAATAGCCGGTAACCTGGATACAAAATGGGAATTTTCAGCGCACTCAACCCGTTCATGCCAATGCTGGGAGTGCTTGCCGTCGCTTCGCCGATCATCATTCACTTGCTGAACAAGCGACGATATAAAATCATCAACTGGGCCGCGATGGATTTTCTTTTCGAGGCCGACAAGAAAAATCGCCGCCGCGTCAAAATCGAGAACTTTATTCTGCTCTTGCTTCGCTGCCTGGCGATGTTGCTGATCGGATTGTTCCTGGCCCGAATGTTTTTGCCTTCGGCTCTAACGAAAGCCTTTTCCAACACGCAACAATTCCAACACATCGTCATCCTTGACGATTCACTCAGTCAATCGGTTCAAGTCAGCAATCAATCGAGCCTGGACAAGTCCAAGGGCGCGATCAAGCAGCTTTTGAATCAATCCGTCAACAACAATCGCGACGACTGGCTAACCGTGATTCTCACCAGTCAGCCTGAAAAGCCTTTTGTCGACAATGAACCGGTTGATGCCAACAAACTCAATTCGCTGTTGCAGCGAATTGACGACATCAAGGTCTCCGACCAGGCCGCCGACTACGATTTGTCGCTGCTCGAAATTGAAGGGCTTCTGCAGGACCAGAAGGAAAACGTGAATCGCGTCGTCTACGTGGTTACCGACCTTCGTCAGCAGGACTGGCAGCGTCCGGAGGGTGAAGAGAACGCACCGAACAAGATCGTGGAGCGATTGGGCACCTACGAAAATGTCCTTTCGACCTTCTTGGTGGATGTCGGAAACGATGTCGAGGAAAACCTGACGATCACTTCGATCAAGACAGAAGATAAACTGGTCGCGGAAACGAATGTGCGATTTGAAGTCACGGTCACCAACCAGGGGCGAAAGCGGGCCGACAACGTCCAAATTCGCTTCCAAGTCGATGACTCCGCGACATCGGTTCAAACCGATTCGATTGAATCGTTGGCTCCCGGCGAAAGTCAAACCAAAGAGTTTCAGCATCTGTTTCAGTCGCACCGTGGCGAAGATCGTGACGACGAGGACATTCGCGAACAGATTGCGGACAACTTGAAGAACTACAAAGTCCAGGCGGAGATCGTCCTGGACGGCGTCGTGGTCGACTCGCTGACAGAAGACAGCACCGCGTATTTTGCAGCCCGCGTACTCGACGGCATTCCCGTGCTTCTGGTCGATGGCGATCCGTCGGCGGTGTCCGAGCGTAGCGACACGCATTACCTGCGGAGCCTGGAAGTATCCGGGGCAGGTTTGATTGTCGACACGATCACCGTCAGCGAACTGGAGACGATTTCGCTTGCCAAATACAAAGCGATATTTCTTTGCAATATTGACGAAGCCGGCAAAGAGCGAATCGACGCCCTGAAACAATGGACCAACGAAGGGGGCGGCCTGGTTTTCCTTCCCGGCGACCAGGTTCGCGCTTCGACTTTCAACGAATCGTTTTTTGACTCGGGGTTGTCGCCTATCAAGTTGACTGAAATTCTGGGCGACTCCAGTCAATCCGACTGGAAGTTGTTCTCGATTGATACAAAAAATCGTCACCCGGCTTTCGACATTGTCCTCAGCCTGGACGACAACTTGTTCGAGAAGATCGAGACGTTCAACTGGTGGGGCTCGACTTATGACGACAAAGACAAGTCGGTTCAGGTTTATCTGAGAATGACCGACGAAAACAGCTCGGTCGCGATGGCGGAGCGAACCATCGGCCAGGGACGCGTGGTCACCATGACGATGGGCGCCGATGCCGACTGGACCAACTGGCCGCAGAATGAAGTCTGCTATCCATTGGTCATTATCCCGATGATCGAATACCTGATCGGAAACATCAGCGGCGATTCCCAAGTCAAAATTGGTGGCGAGATTTCTCACCTGGTCGACTTATCGAGCTTCAATCGTGACGTTTCCTTGATCAATCCGGAAAAAGAAAAGATTGATACAACAACCAAGGCAGCGGATGAAAACGATGCCTCCAGCATCATGCAGCGAGCGACATTTGATGAGATTGATCGTCGCGGAATCTACAAACTGGTCTTGAAACCAAAAGACGCCCGCGAAACACGAGAAGTGTTTTTTGCGGCCAACGTGGAACCGGATGAGGGCGACCTTAAACGACTCGACATGCAGGTGTTGGGCAATGAATACTTCGGTGCCAAAACTCGCTTGGTGAGCGACACCGAACTGGCTGCCGAAACGGTCAGCACGGGAAACAGCGAAATCTGGTATGCATTCCTGGTCGCGCTTGGCGTGATTCTGGGACTGGAGCAGTTTCTCGGCTGGTGGTTTGGACGTAAAAGATAACGCGTAAGGATGGTACAGGCTTCGCGATTCGATCGTGAGGTTCCCAGGGCAATCAAAGGGAAAGTCATGAACAGCATTCAAGGCAGAAAATTGGATGGAAATTCGGTAGCGCGAGCTGTACGAATGGACTTGCGTACCCATGTCATTCGCGGGCTTCTGGCGATGCTTGCCGGTTCCGCCATGTTGCTCCTGCTTTTCGCTGAGGCGAAGGGGCAGGGTTTTCGTGCCGTTCGCGGGGACTTTGGTGGCTTGATCGTCGAAGAAGCTCCGATTCCGGACGAAAAAATCGACGACACCGAAGGAGCCGGTCTCAAAACCGATCCCGATCTTGAATCACTGTTGAAAAAGGCCGAGCGATACCGCGAAGACGGAAACTACCGGATCGCTGCCAAACTCTGGCAAGCGGTTCTCGAGAAGAGTGGTGATGCCCTTTATTCCGAAGACGGCAAGACCTACTACTCGCTCGGCCAACAGGTTGAAAACATTATTGCCAAGCTTCCTGCGGAAGGCTTGCAGATGTATCGAATCACGGCCGATGCCAGCGCCAAGGAAATCATGGCGGTGGGATCGCAAAATGGGCGCGTCGGTGCACTCAGCAAGATCGTCAAGGAGTACTTTGTTAGCTCGATTGGCGATGAGGCCGCATTTGAATTGGGCAACTACTACCTCGACCGATTCGACTTCATTGGCGCAATTCGTCTGCATCGAAAAATTGTCGACAGCTATCCCGACCCTTCGATTGACTTGTCCGAAGTCTGGATGCGACTGGCACTTTCTTATGCGTACGTTGGAAATAAAAGTGCTTCTGACGAAGCCTTGGCGAAAGCCAAAGAAATTGCAGGCGGAAACAAGACCGACAAGATCGCCCAGATCTCGACCGCGATCCAGAATGCGGACGCTTATATCAAAGATTCCAAAGAACAGCAGAGTTGGTCGATGCGCCTTGGCAATCAACGCCGAACAGGCGTGATGCCGCGGTTCCCCTTGGACGTGTTCAACCAGGATTTGCACCCGATTTGGACTTACGCCGTCGATCCACGAAACGAATACAGTCCCGAGCATGTTCAGGGACAGGTTTCCTTGAAACCGCCAACCGACTTCATCTCCAGCAATGACAAAAAGCTGGCGGAGTCATGGGCAAAAAATCATTGGCGCCCCTCCGGCGAGCTCTTGTTCACCAAAGACTTGATGTTTTACAAAACCGGAGCGGATCTCTCCGTCTGGAAAAAGGATGCGAAAGACATCAACGTCTTTTGGCGACCTCTTTGGCTCAATCGATACGACTATGACGGCGCCACCGAAATCCTGCTTTCCATGAAGCGATACAACAACAATGGTCCATTTGCTTCGAATACGGTTCCCAAAGAACATCACACGATTCTCGATTTCAACGACGAAATCCATCAAACGATGTCAATCTACAAAGGCGTCGTCTACACGGTGGAAGGGAAAGAGTACAGCGATCCCGATGAGTTGCCGCGGCGACGAACCCAGAACTTCAATTATGGAACGACGCCGCGCAGGACACGAATCAACAACTTGACCGCCTATAACATTGAAACCGGTCAATTCATGTGGCGTTATCCGCCTTTGGCCGCGATGTCGAACGAGAAGCCCAAGAAAAAAGATCCGGCCGAGGATGAAGAAGAAGAAACAGGGGTCATGGGTTCGCCGATCGGCTATGGAAACCTGCTATTGGTACCTGTCAACTCGGGTGGTTCGATTTGGGTTCATGCACTCGATATCGAGAAAGGCGGCAAGCGAGTTTGGAAATCGTTCTTGTGTGACGAGCCTTCAACCGGCTCCAAGCAATGGGCCTCGATCTTGATGACCTTGGAAGGTAGCGATCTGTATGTCAATTGCGGCTACGGTGCATTTTTTGTTTTGGATCCGGCGACGGGTTCTGTTCGATTCGCACGACGTTACGCACGCCGAGGGACGGTCAACACGGGAATGCGAGACATTGGGATTCAAACCACGATGTTGAGTTTGCGTGGATTTTCTCATGATCTTTTGATCCCGCATGGCAATCACCTGGTCTTACTCGCGTCCGACCATGACGAGATTGCCGGCTACGACCGACAAACGGGTGCCAAGGTCTGGAAAGCTCCAGCTCACGACATTTTTGGCACCAAGGTCGATTACGTCATTGGCGTTTACGACAACTACCTGTACGCAGCTAGCGATACAAACGTGATCGCCTATGACCTGGATGGCGATGGCCGAATGATCTGGACGGCGGAAAAACACTTCAGCGGAAATTCAAGTGACGGCAGGGGCATGGTGACTCCCGACGGAGTCTTCATGCCGATCGGCCAGACGATTGTTCAGTTTGATTTGAAAACCGGCAAAGTTCTCAATCGGGTGGGTGTTCGCCTGCCTGGACGTTCACCGGTCGGTAACTTGTACAGTGACGGGGAAAAACTTTGGATCCTGAATGCCAATCGAGTGATGGCATTGGGGCCCGTTCCCGACGAGCCAGAAACGACCGAACCCCCAGCCAAAAAAGAAGAGGCGGATGGAGAGGACAAAGCTGGTGCGGCTAAAGCCGGTACGGCCAAAGATAAAAAAGCCGAAAAAGACAAAAACTAAAAGCCAAATCCGTCTTCGTTGAAGCCGGACGAAATAATTTACAACGAGGTATGCCGTGTTGATTGGCGAAGGTTCAATATTGGGCTGGTTCCTTGGCGATGACCCAAGCCAGGGAGGAACGCCCGAATTGCAATGGGGAATGCTCCCGGAATCCTGGGGCGTTTTCGTATTGATTGCTGCCGTTTTGGCGGCCGTGTTCTTCGTAGTTTGGCTTTACGTCAAAGAGAACAAGACCTGCCCCTTTGGTGCTCGCGTCTTCCTGGCAGTTCTCCGAAGTGTTGTTGTCCTGCTGATTATTGTTTTCCTGCTTCAACCCTATATCGTTCGCAAACGTACGCGAACGTTGAAACCCACCATCGGATTCGGACGCGATACGTCGCGCTCCATGGATCGCTTTGACAAGTACACCGACGGGGAACAAGCCAAGCGGATTGCAAAAGCCACCGGCTGGAAAATTGATGATATCAAGAACGGCAAATACAAACGCTCGGACATCTTCCAGCATGCGTTTAATCGCAAGGACGGCGAACTGGTCGCGGATCTTCGTGATAAAGGCTCCATCCGGATTATCGACTTTGCTGACTCGCTGAATGATGTGACAACGCTGCCGGCAACGGGTGAGGACATTGAACTCCCCGGCCAAACGAAAAAGAGCGATGACGGCGACAAAGACCCGGCAGACAAAAAAGGGAAGTCCGAGGACGTCGCAAAAACCGACGAGTCGGGTCCCAAGGAGATTGAAAATAAGATGCCGGTCTTGCTGGCCGAAGGCCGCGGCACGGACATCTGGCAAGTGCTTCGCGAGTTGCTGAATGAGAACAGCCGACTTTCGGCGATCGTGCTGGCGACGGACGGACAACACAATGGTTCTGGCGACCCGATCGAGTTGGCCAAGAAAGCGGCCGAACTGGAAATACCGATATTCATCATTCCCTTTGGCGACCCCAAACCTCCGGTCAATCTCAGCGTGAACAGCCTTGCCGTTCGCTCGCCGGTGCGCCCCCAGGAGCCTTTCGAAATCGAAGCGTTGATCTACGCGAATCGCGTTGACCTCCCCAAGGTACGCGTCGAGCTGGTGCAATACTCGGTCAATGAAGCCAACGATCAGCTGGAAGATGAGGAAGTCGTCGACGAGAAAGAAATTGATGTCCCCGCGACCGGGAACTTGATGCGTGTCGGCTTTCAATATGTTGCCAAGAACACGGGGAAATACGTTTTTGGTGTACGCGTTCAGACGCTGGACAATGAAACGGAAACCGATGACAACGAAAAGCGCACGGAAGTCATCGACGTCGTTGACCAGAAGGTGAAAGTCCTTCTGATTGCGGGAGCGCCGACCTGGGAGTATCGGATGGTCCAGCGATTGCTCCAGCGAGACAAGTCGATTTCGATTTCCTGTTGGCTTCAGACCATGGACGAAGATCGTCCGCAAGAAGGAAATGAGCCGATCAGTGTCCTCCCAAGGGGAATCAAGGAGCTGGGTAAATACAACGTCATCATGATGTTCGACCCGAATCCGAATGAATTCGACAACGAATGGATTTCCGATTTGCGACAGTTCATTCGCCGAAAAGCCGGCGGTTTTCTGTACATGACGGGTCCCAAATACACGACGGAATTTATCACGCTGAATCGCTTGGACATTATTCGCCAGATTTTGCCGGTTCGCTTCGGCGATGGGGATGTCCTGGAATCGAGCCAGATTTTGATGAGCGACATTAGCCGCCCGGGCAAAATGCTTCCGGTCGATTTCAATCTGGATCATGCGGTAATGAAATTCGATGCCGATCCGGCAGTGAATCGCGCTCGTTGGGCGGACATGCCAAGTATTTACTGGAGCTACCCAACTCTGGCGGCCAAGCCGACGGCAAAAGTCTTGCTCGAACGCGGTGATCAGGTTGGAACCGAGGGCAATCAGCCGCTCCTGGTCGTTGGCCGTTACGGTGCGGGCAACGTTTTGTATATGGGTTTCAATGGAACCTGGCGTTGGCGACGAGTTGGCGTGCAAGCCCAGTTTTTCGATCGCTTCTGGATTCAAATCTGCCGCTTCCTGATTGAAACCCGATCGCTTCAAGGCGATTCGCGGGGCGTCATTGATCCGGATCGAACCGACTATGAGATCGGCGACAAGGTAACACTCACGGCGAGAATTCTGAACGAACAATTTGAGCCACTGGATGCTCAATCGGTAAAAGCCCAGATCCGCGGTGAAGACGGCCGCGTCCGGGATATCGAACTCAAACAACTTCCCCAGCAAACAGGCACCTTTGAGGCTTCCTTTATTGCCCAACAAACGGGCGGATTCACCGTGAACGTGGACCTGGGTTCGGAAGAGGACGAGGGAGTGATCAAGGACACCAAGTACCGGGTCGATCCACCTCGCATTGAGTCCAACAATTACTGGCTGAACGAGAGCCTGCTCGAACAAATCGCCAAAGAGTCCAAAGGAAAAGTCATCCAGATGGACGAACTGGACAAATTGGCGGACTTGTTGCCCGACATGAATACGACGACGGAAATCAATACGCCGCCGATTCCGCTCTGGGACATCGAAACCAGCCTGTTCGGTCGCAAGACACCCCTGCGATACTTTATTTTTGGCATCCTCGTGTTCTTGTTGACACTTGAATGGTCCATTCGCAAGAAAACAAAATTGCTTTAAACCTCGATAAGAGACAAGAGATTTTTCATGGCATCCGTGACAACTGCTCCCGGTGTACCGGCAATCATTCAGCAAAAGATCCGTTCACTTCGCATGAAGCTGACGGGCTGGATCATCGTCGATGGCATCGCCTGGCTCTTGATGTTTGCATTGATCGTCGCTGCTTTGGACATGGGCATTGATCGATTGTTCAAAATGGACTTTTCGCAACGCCTGATCATGCTTTGCTTGATGGTGATTGGATTGGGAGTCGTTTTCTATTACCGATTCATTCGCCCCTTCGCCAAGTTACCGACCGACGATGCCTTGATCCTCGAGGTTGAAAATCAAAACCAGGAACTCAAAGAGAGCTTGATCAGTTCGGTTCAGCTTTCGCGAACGGGGGAAGTTGAAGAGAAAGGCATGTCGGTATCGCTATGGGAAGCCACGATTCAACAGGGAATCGACCAGGCCAAAGCGGTCAATTTCAGCAGTGCCCTCAACCAGGCCAGGTCGGCCGTAAACTGGTTGGTTCTCGTCATCGCAATCGTTGGAATGATTGCAATTGGCGTCGGGGTAACCCAGGGCGGTTTTCTAGGCACTTGGTTCAATCGAAATATCCTGCTGGGCAATGACCAATGGCCCCAGAATACTTACTTGCAATTCATTGACCCAAAGACCGAGGAAGTGGTCACGTCGAACACGATTGTTGTTGCCCGAGGCGATGACGTGAAACAAATCGTTCGCGTTGACACCGAAAGAAGTAAAGTCACTGATGTGGCAATCACACTCGAAATCGATGACGGCAACAATCGCAGCAAGGTAAAACTGCGAAACTCCGGCCGCAAAAACGACTTCGATCATGTGACGGTCTTTCGAAATATCAGTGCTGAATTTCGAATGCGCGCCGTGGGTGGCGACGAAATCACGGAGTGGGTTCAAGTGAAATTGGTCGAAGCACCGACGATTGACAACCTTGAATTGACCGCGAATCTGCCGGCTTATGTCGGGAGCAACAACGTAATGAATCTCGAGGGCAGTGGTCCGCACACCATCCTCAAGGGGAGTACGATTTCGCTCAAAGCCAAGGTCAACAAAAGCCTTCAATCGGCAACCTTGAAGCTCGGCGAAAAGCGGATCCCACTCAAGAAGACATCCGATGACCGGGTTTACGAATTGAACCTTCCCGAGTCGGGAGAATTGCAAGGCGGTAAATACGAATTCGAGCTGGTTGATGTTGACGGTCAAATGTCGAATCGACCAATTACGTTTACGCTAAAGATCTCCGAAGACAAACCGCCAACGGTTCGCGCGAGTTTGCAGGGGATCAGCGGGCTGGTAATACCGCGAGCCTACTTGCCAATCTCTTTCTCGGCTTCGGATCAATTCGGTCTCACGAAAGCCGCTTTCTACTATTCCTACAAAGCTGGTGACAGTTCGGTGCCGGTAGAAAAGACGATCGAGATTCCTTTGGAGAAAGAGAACCCGGAAGACTCAACGGTTCGCCAAAAAGCAATTCTCGACTTGCGTCCCGAAAACATCCCCGTCGGCGTGACACTTCGTGTTCACGTCTTGGCCTGGGACAACCAACCGGGCGAAGCGGAACCGGGAAAGTCACGAGAATTTCTGTTGCGAGTCGTTTCAGAAGATGAGTTGCGTGCGGATTTGCTTCGACGTGAAGTCGAACAACGGAACGCGTTTGAGCAGGCTTACAACAACCAGTTGGAACTTCAGGCGGAACTGCGGGCGATGGCCGCGGCCAACCCCTTGAAAGCGGATACCAAAGCCGAACAAGACAAAATTATCGAGGAGTTCTTCATGAAGCGGGAGAACAACGTGCTTGCTTCCCAACGTCGGCAGAAGATCATTGGTACCAACATCGCAGCCGTTGCTGATCGCTTCGAATCGTTCCTGGTCGAAGCGGAAAACAATCGGTTGGATGAATCCGAAAAGAACTTGAAGCCCGACGAAGACGACGATGACACCCGCACCTACAAGGAACGGGTTTCCTCAGACATCGTGAATCCGATTCGTTCGTTGGACGAAAACGAAATCGTCGCTGCCGCCCAGAGTATTGGAGAATGTCGACGGCGAGCTCGAAAAGCCACATTTGGGGAACAAGTTGAAAATACAGCCAAAATCCAGGAAACCATTTTGGCGAAAATGAGTCAAATACTTGAGAAGATGGAAGAAGCGGAATCTTTCCAGCAGGTCGTCAACGGCTACGTGAAGATCAAAAAAGACGAACAGAGACTGGCCAAAAAGGCAGAAGAAGAGAAGAAAAAGCCCGGCGAGTTGGACGACATTTTTGACGAAAATGACGATTCCGGCGGCTCGGACAAAGACAAGAAGAAGAAGAAATAAAACGATTGCATTTGGAAAACTGGGATGAATGCATTGATCGATGGCAATGCTGCCTGCTCCGATTTGCAAAAAAAGCCGTTTTTGCGGCGAATTGTTGAAAACTTATCCTGCCATCGGCAACAATAGTCGCGGGTCGTAGCCAAAAGGCTGCGGCGTCGCCCAATCGCCCATTTTCGCTACGGCGAATGATCAAACCGCGAATCCAAGAATCGCGAACGACGGGCAAGCTTTTGAAAAGTGAATAAAACGAGTAGCGAAAACAGGCAAACAATCAGTAGGCAATGGAGTCTTTCATGAAACGTCTAGTTCTTACGCTGATAGCTGCGTCGATGATTTTTGTCTCTTCGACGACTGTATCCCAAGGCCAGGATCGCCGCAGCGAACTGGGCGAGCAACAAAAGCTGGTTGTTCGCAAGATGGAAGAACTCGAGTCTCAGATTAAAAGCATCGCGGAAAAAATCGCCGCCAAAGGCGATAAGGAACGCGCCGACCGCTTGATCCTTGCGCTCAACAAATCCAAGGAACAGTTGTTGACGGTGCGGATGAAAAAAGTCACCGACATGCTCAACAACCGGCAGTACGACGCGGCCAAAGCTGAGCTTGAAGCGATTGTTGTCACCATCGAAGAACTCGTTCGATTGCTTCTCAATGAAAAGCGGGAAAAGATGACCCGCAAGGAAGAAATCGACAAGCTTGAGAAATGGAAGAAGGAAATCAACAACATTCTCAAGGAGCAAGTACAACACACGCGCGAAAACAAAAAGTATTCGAACAAAGACAAGACGCTTCAGGATTTGGATGAGAAAATTGCCGGCGTCAAAAACTTGATCAAAGATCAAAAACAGGTCATCGACCAGACGGACAAAAACGCCGAGAAGGGCGTTCGCGCTTTGGATCGCGTCGCCGACAAGCAATACGAAACTCGAAAGAAAACGGAAGATCTGGCCGATCGTATTGGCAACCCGGATGGCAAGCCCAAAGACGGTAAGCCCTCGGACGGCAAAGGCAAAGACGGTAAGCCTTCGGACGGCAAACCTTCCGATGGCAAAGGCAAAGACGGAAAAGGCAAGGACGGTAAAGGCAAGGACGGTAAAGGCAAGGACGGTAAAGGCAAGGATGGAAAGCCAAGTGACGGCAAAGGTAAAGACGGAAAAGGTAAAGACGGCAAATCATCGGACGGCAAGTCATCCGACGGCAAGAGCTCTGATGGAAAATCCTCGGACGGCAAATCGTCGGACGGCAAATCGTCGGACGGCAAATCAAGCAGCGGAAAATCTTCCAGCGGCAAGTCGTCGAAGAGCGGGAAAAGTGGCAAACAAGGGAATCAAAACCAGCCCAAACAACCGGGCCAACAGCCGCTAGAGCAAGCCGCCAAGAATCAGCAGAAGGCAGAAAACGACTTGGCCAAAGGCAAGCCGGCCGAAGCAAAACGGAACGAGCAAAAAGCCTTGAAAGATTTGAATGACGCGTTGAATGAACTTGAGAAAGAGCGACGCCGAATTGCTTCGCTTCCACCCGAGGTCTTCAAGGACCTTGCCAAGAAACAGCGTCGCACACGCGGCAAAACGGAAGACCTCGCCAAAGAAATGGCCAAAGCCAAGAAGCCAAGTGGTGATCAGGCCAACGACCAAAATGGAAAGCAGCCGGGTCAGAAAAGTGTTCAACAGGCACAAAAGAACATGCAACAGGCAGCTCAAGATCTTGAGCAGTCTGAATCGGATTCGGCTCAACGGAAGCAAAAACAATCGGAACGCGATCTCAAGCAGGCACTCGAAGAAATCGAAGAACGTCTTCGCCAACTTCGAGAGGAAACCCGCGAGGAAAAACTGGCTCGCTTGGAAGCGAGATTCCGCGAGATGCTGAACCGGCAAAAAGTCGTTTCGGCGACAACGATTGAACTGAATGACAAGAAGACGAGCTTTGGACGACTTCGCCCACGCGACGTTTTGACGTTGCTTCGAATGTCGACGGAGGAAATGGAGATTCGCGAACTCGGGCAGCAAGCTTACGATCTTCTAATTGAGGATGGTACGAGCATTGTATTCCCGGAAATTGTCCAAGATGTCCGCGAGGATTTGGCGACGGTCGCCCAGTTACTGCAAACTGAACGAACTGACCAGCTGACGCAAATTATCCAGGTCGACATTGAATCGACGCTTCAGGAGTTGCTGGACGCCCTAAAACAGGCCCAAAAACAAGGCAAACAAGGTGGGCAGGGTGGCCAAAGCGGTGGTGGCAAGCAACCGTTGCTCAAGAAATCTGCGGAATATAAAATATTGTACGCTGCTGAGTCGCGGGTTTACCGTCGGACTCGCCAGCTTGAAATCATCCGTGGCGATAAACCTCTGGACGCCCAACTGGCAAAAGAGATACAAAACATCGCAAAACGGCAAAAAGATGTGGCCGATATGACGGAACGCGTCATGGAAAACCAGTAAAACGGTAGAATGGAAGGGTCGGACGACTCGCGGGACGAATTGATTTCCGACCACGATTGAAAGAATGTCCCAAGGCATTCTTTTCGAAAACGAGTAAAACCTTTAACAAACGCTGAATTCGGCAATTGGCAAGCGATTAGAGCGATTAGATCGAGTAGATTGTCGTGTTCCGGTGTTTGATAAATACCCGATAAAAGAATAGCCCAAACCTCAATGAATCTTCGATTTCGAAGAGTAACCAAAGGATGCTGGCATGTTGAATAAGATTTTTACGCAGACCTTGGCGATTGCCTTGATGGTCGCAGTTTCGTCATTTGCAGTCGCGGACAATGCAAACGACAAAGCGATTGAATCATTCTTGGCTCACGTCGACAAAATGGATTCGGTTTCTGCTGAGAAAAAGGCGGAGATCAAAGCAGCAGTCAAAGAAATGGCAGCTGACCCTTACTCCAAGGTTGATGCCATCACCGAAGGTTTGGGAATCTTGTATCCGGAATACAAGAAAGCCGTTGAAGCTTCTTTGGACGAAGACGCCGAAGCGAACAAGCAGTTTCAGCCACTGGTCGATTCAGACGACGATTTCCTGGCAGCCGATTCCGCGTTTTATCTCGCCCGTTCTTTGATGAACGCCGAAGATTTCGAAAACGCTTTACCACTCCTGGAAAAAGTCACCAAACTTTCTGACAAGTCGATGCACGGCAACAGCGCAATGTACTTTACGGGTGTTGCTCAAGCCGGATTGCTTAAGAACAAAGAAGCCATGGCGACCTTCCAGAAGTTTCTTGCGAAAGCGGAAGATGCTCCTGAGCGACTTCGCGTTTCGGCTTGGCGTCAAATCAAGCAACTCGAAACAATCAAAAAAGGCCAACTACCAGACATCCATCAACGTATGGTCTTCGCGGCCAATCGTTTGAAGAAGGAAAAGTCTGGCGATATCACCCAAGGTCAGCAAAAAGAGATCTTGAAGATGTTGGCCAAACTGATCAAAGAGCAAGAAAAGAAAGAGTGCAGCAATTGCAAAAGCAACTGCAAGAACTCTCAGCAGCAGCAAGCTCAAAAGCCCGGTTCCAACCAGGGCAAAAGTGCTTCAGCTGGCAAAAGCTCAAAGGGTGGAAGCAGCAACAATCCCAATGGCACCGTTCGACGCGAATTCGACAACGGTCCCGCCAGTCCTTGGAGCCGACTCCGCGAGCGAACTCGTGACGCGGCAAACACAGCCGTCAAGGAAAAGCTTCCAGCGAAGTACCGAGACCTGGTTGAGAAATACAACACGAAAGTTCGGGGCGACAAATAATCGCCGACCGACCTATGAGTCGAAAATCGAGATTCTTCGCCGGCAGGAATGCCGGCTTTTTTTATGGAATCTCGCTTGCGGTCGGGATTCTTCAAAACGAACTGGGCGGCGGTCGCGTCTCAATTCTGCCCCCGTTTTATGATGCGTAACAAAACAATGCGACCATTTCGTGATTTCGCACAACACGCTTCCAACAACAGGGTTAAAATAAAGTCCAGATGATCAATCGCGCTTGGATCTTACGCGTTTGGATCTCAACTGCTTTTGAACAAGGGGCGCCTGCGAAACTCGGCGCGAAAACTATCGATTGCTGACAGCTTGGATATTGAGAATGCAACGATCTATTTTATTTTTGGGCCTATTGGCGTTTATTGCCGCTTCAATCGGTGCTAACCCGATACTCGCCCAGGAGCCGACCGTTATCACGTCCTTGACCGGCGATTCGTACAAAGGCACGATCACGGAAATCACCGCCGACGGCAAAGTAAAGGGGGACGGATTTGACGAGCTTGGATTGGCCGGGCTTTTGACGATTAATCGTTCGATCAAACCCAATCAGCCGACGGTCAAGTTTATTATTCGATTGGCCGGCGGTGGACAGATTTACGTCAACGAAGCGTTGATCGAGGAAGGGATCGTCAAAGCCAAGTCCAATTTTGGGGATTTGGATATTTCGGTCGGTACCGTGCGAGCCATTGTCTACAAGCCTTTTGGTTTGCCGGGCGCTGCGAACGACGCCATTCAAAATCCTTCAAAGAACAATGACCAGGTCGTCGTCGAAACTTCGAACCGCGTTCAAACGGTCTCCGGTCTGGTTGAAGAAATCAACAACGAGAAGGTCCGATTCAATTTCAACGAAAAATCGCGAACCATCGACCGCACGAAAGTCATTGCCGCCGTCATGGCAGACCTGCAGGAAAAGCAATCCGCAGGAGTCTTGGCAACGGTCAAAATGAAAGACACGTCGACCATCGTAGGATCGATCCAGTCTCTTGCGGAAGGAAAACTGACGGTTGGACTTCTCGGCGACAGCAAATTGGTCGTTCCCTTTGGCGATGTTGTCAGTATCAACATTCGCTCCGACCGGCTCGTTTTTCTTTCTGATCTGGAACCCAAGGACGTCGAGTACCAGTCCGTGGTGACACCCAAAAAAGAAATATCCAAGGATCAGAATTTGGCCGGAAATCCAATCTCCCTTGTTTGGAATTCGACCAAGAAAACCCAAACCTATGCCCGTGGAATTTCCGCTCATTCCTATACGCGGATGGTATTTGAAAACGATGGGTTTCACCGACTTGCGTCTGTTTGTGGGATCGACTCCGAAACGGGCGGTAATGGCGATTGCCGGGTGATTGTCAAAGGCGATGGGATCGAACTGTGGTCGGAGCAGATTTCCGCCTCAAACGATCCAAAGAAAATCGATATCGAAATCGATGGTTACAAGGAAATCGAGATCACGGTCGATTACGGCAAACATTTGGACATGGCGGATCACGTCAGTTTTGCCAACATCCGATTTTTGAAAACCAAGTAACCGTGATTCGTTGCCGAACCCTCGCAACGGGAAGCAAAATTCGATGCAACCAATGACTCAAAGAACAAAAAGATCAATCAAAAGAATTTGGAGTGCCGTTATGAGAACCTGGCGTCCTTTCTTGCAAGTTTGCCTTGGATTGGGCTTCGTTTTTTCGTTTGGCCATGCGTCCATGGCACAAACGAAAACCTCGAAAACCGAGCCGCCTCAACA
>CAYSXI010000048.1:0-29113 GCA_964434955.1 uncultured Pirellulaceae bacterium | reverse complement strand
GTGGGCGGTATTGGACTTGAACCAACGACCTCCACGATGTCAACGTGGCGCTCTAAACCAACTGAGCTAACCGCCCGAAAGTTGCCATTTCATCTTCTGACTCTCGATCGAGCCAGGACTCAAATCGGCAAATTCGAAGTCAAGATTATAGCAAATCGGAATTTGGTTTCTATCGGCCAATTCGGGCAAAAAATAAAGCCTATTTGCCACGCCTTCAGAACTTCCTTCATCGATGAGACGCTGATTCGCCCAGAAGACGGAGCTCTTACCGACTCCTCCAAATTCACTCCCTTCCGATTCTTTCACCAATCGTATGGGAAACGACTTTTCCTCGACCTAGAGGTTCGCCATTTCTTCCGTAAAAGGCCAGATCCTCGTTCAGCCCCGCATCCCGGCACGAAATCCACGGGTGAACCGACGTTTTCGTTTGGTGTCATAAGTTCTATACTGCGATATCGCTTTCTGGTGACCCTATTTTAGCTGAGAAAAAATGAGTAACGCCGCGCTTGGAGTCTCTGTCAAACTGCCCGATGGATCCGTCAAAAATTTTGATTCGGGGGCCACGGCGAAGGATGTCGCAAAGAGCATTGGCTCCCGTTTGGCCAAAGCCGCGCTTTGGGCCGAGGTCAATCATTTACCGGTCAAGATCGACGCGCCATTACCCGAAGGCGACCCGATCGAACTGAAAATCATCACCAAGAAAGACCCCGAAGCGCTGGCAACGATGCGGCATTCCTGCGCCCACGTGATGGCCCGCGCGGTGATGCGCCTCAAGAAAAACGTCCAGCTCGCATTCGGGCCAACTCGACCGGATGGCTTTTACTATGATTTCGACTGTCCCGATTCGCTGACCGAAGAGGACTTCGAGGAAATCGAAGCCGAAATGAAGCGCATCATCGAACTGGATGAACCCTTCGAAAGAATTGAACGCGACCGCGGCGAAGCCATCAAGATCTGCCAGGACTTGAAACAGAAACTGAAAGTCGAACACATCGAAGAAGGGCTGAACGAAGAAGAGCACAATACCTTGTCGTTTTATCAACAAGGTGAGTTTATCGATCTCTGCCGCGGTCCCCACGTGCCTTCCCCCAAGTTAATTGGAGCATTCAAGCTGTTGTCGGTTGCCGGCGCCTATTTCAAGGCGGACGAAAACCGTGAACAACTTCAACGACTGTACGCAACGGCGTTTTTCGATCAGAAAGAACTGGACGAATACCTGGATCAGGTTGAAGAAGCCAAAAAGCGAGATCATCGTGTCCTGAACAAGCGACTCAACTTTTATCACATTGACGAAACCGTCGGACAGGGACTTATCCTCTGGTCGCCCAAGGGCGCATTCATTCGCCACCAGCTGCAGGAGTTTATCGCTTCGCACTTGACGCGGCAGGGTTACGAGCAAGTCTTCACGCCACACATTGGCAAACTCGATTTGTATCGCACTTCCGGACATTTTCCTTACTATCAGGAAAGCCAGTATCCACCGATCATTTTGCGGGACGAAATGAACCTGTTGGCCAAGGAAGGTTGTAGCTGTGGAGAACTCTCCAATCGCATGAAGGAAGGCGACATCGATGGCTATATGTTGAAGCCAATGAACTGCCCCCACCATGTGAAAATCTTTGACTCCGTGCCGCGAAGTTATAAAGACTTGCCGGTTCGGCTTGCTGAGTTTGGGACCGTCTATCGCTGGGAGAAATCCGGGGAAATTGGTGGGCTCACGCGGGTTCGAGGATTCACGCAAGACGACGCCCACCTTTTCTGCACGGAGGATCAAGTTGCGGACGAGCTAATCGGGTGCCTGGAACTCGTGAAGATCGTTCTTGGCTCGATGGGCATCGACAACTATCGCGTCCGCGTTGGGCTTCGTGACAAGGACAGCAGCAAGTATGTTGGCGAGCCCGAAAACTGGGACAAGGCAGAGCAGGCTTGTCGAGACGCTGCAGCCAGCCTCGGAAAGCCCTATACCGAGGAAGAGGGCGAAGCCGCATTTTATGGCCCCAAGATCGATTTTGTCATTCGCGACTGTATTGGCCGGGAGTGGCAACTAGGCACGGTCCAAGTCGACTACAACTTGCCGATTCGTTTCGACCTGAATTACGTCGGCGCCGACAATAAGTCGCACCGTCCGGTCATGATTCACCGAGCTCCATTTGGTTCGATGGAACGGTTTATCGGTGTGTTGATTGAACATTTTGCTGGCGCCTTCCCGCTCTGGCTTTGCCAGGAGCAAGTCCGGATTCTGACGGTCAGCGACAAGAGTGAAGCTTACGGTCGTGAGGTTCAAGCAAAAATGGAGGCGGCTGGACTTCGGGTTCACGGAGACTACCGGCCCGAGAAACTGGGCGCCAAGATTCGCGACGCCCAGATGGAGATGGTGCCTTACATGTTGGTTGTGGGACCTCGCGACGCCGAAAACAACACGGTTTCTGTTCGGGATCGGGCCGAAGGCGATATTGGTGCGATGCCAGTTGATGAAGCGATTGATCGGCTGACCAAAGAAGTCGAAGAGAAGTTGGTCCGGCAGAAGTTTGAAAACTCAGCTGAGCTTAGTGGGTCGAGTGATCAAAACGAGTACTAGGTAGCGGCGTCGATTCCAATGGCCGAGACCCGGATCGAAGCTTTTTCGGCATGAAAATTCCAGCTCAAATGAACCAAATTGACGGGGATCGCGTCCGATTAACGGTGATTCGAGGTCGGCCGCGAGGCAGCGGAATCGAACAGATCTCAATTCCATTCCGAAACCTGATTGGGGCCCGATTGTCTTAAGTTGGACAGCGTGCCAAAATTGCAGACGGTGAGCCAGAATCGTGGATTGCCGTGAAGTTTGCTACAGGAGTTTGTGGGGATTAATCGGCGATTTGTCTCGTTTCACGATGTGAAACAGTTGACGTTGCCAGATTTCTTCGCCGATACTTTAATCATTAAGGACAGAAAAGTTGCCGGGTCCCGGTAATTCAAAGCCATAATTGGATAACCAATTTATTTCATTGTTTACTAGAAAAGGAAGAAACAAATCGCCTACGATCGAAGTCAACAAAACCGAGGTGGAGATTCAAATCGAGTTAACGAACAAATCAAAAAGTCGCCCGTCCGTGTGATTGGAGCTGATGGTGAGCAGCTTGGTATTTTACCGACCAAGGAAGCTCAGGAGAAAGCCAGGCAGGAAGGGTTGGATCTCGTGGAGGTTGCCCCCGATGCAAAGCCTCCGGTTTGCCGAATCATGGATTACGGTAAGTTTCGCTATGAGAAGAGCAAGCGAAACAGCAAGGGCAAAGCTCACCAAACCAAGCTCAAAGAAATTCGAGTTCGGCCCAAGACCGGCGAACACGATATCGATTTCAAAGTAAAGCAAGCCATCGGCTTTCTTAAGCACAAAGATAAAGTGCAAGTCACGATGATGTTCCGCGGTCGCGAAATGGCGCACATCGACGAAGGTGCAAAGATCATCGAGACGATCGTCGAGCGCCTTTGCGAAGAGCACGGAAAGTTGGAGTCGCCACCGACGCGGCAGGCCCGACGAATTTCCTGTACCGTCGCACCGAAGTAGTGTCGCCGAGGTAGGCACGCGGGATCGTTTCCGCAAAAGTCACACTTCACGCTTGCCACCGCACGTCATGCCACCGAATGTTTGACAAAAAAAAGCCGCAGCGATTGCTGCGGCTTTTTGTTTTTGATTGTCAAAGCAGACGCTCAACTAGAAGCAGTATTCTGCGCCGGCGTAGAATCCGTGGAGGATCAAACTGCCGTTCGAGTTGATGCGGCTCGCATCCGGACCATCCATGAAGTTGACAGGAATCTGGTCAGGAGCAAGTGCAACACCGCTGAATCCAACAGCGCGGTAGCCGCCACGCAATCGCCAGCAATCGCGGAACTGCCACGACATTCCCAGATCGAGTTCGCCCATCATGGCAATATCGTTCTTGGAGGATGCGTAGTTGTAGTCGTTGCCGGCAAGTGGGCCTTGGTTGATCTGGGCGTAGACACCGAGGTTGTTTTGCATGGACTGACGGTGGCGAATGTAGTTGTTGAATACACCCGCTTTACCTCCGAGGTGAATCCGGAAGCCTTTGCCCAAGCAGATTTCCTTGCGACCACCCATCTGGAATCCGAGCAACGTATTACTGACGTCCAGGTCGTAATCAAAGACGGGTGGATAGCCACCAACGTTGGTGCTGGTTCGGTATCGGAAATTCTCGTCGAACTCGAACCAACGGAAGCCGGCCAACCATTCGTACGAGCGGCGTCCGCGGCAACCGGCATTCGCAAGCAGATTCCACTCAACGTTGTGAAACTCGTTGTTGCGATAAATCCGGTGTGACGTCGAGTTGTTGTAGATCGACAAAACCGTATTGCCGGATGTCGGATCCGTAACCTGGCTCAGGTTGTTGAGGACGGTTCGGCCATTGGCAAGTGAAACATCGGCCTGGGTAGGATACAGTCCCCAGTATCGGAATTCCCAACCGCGGCCATCGCAGTTGCGCTTTCCAAGCATGAATTCAACGCCCCCGAAGAAATCGTGATCGGCGTCTGTTGAGAACAGGTAGGCGGGAGTGGCATTGTAGCTCAAGCCAAAATCGTCTTCGTAGTCACGGGCGAAGCCGAGACCGTAGATTCCCGCAACCCAATTGGAGTTGCTATTTCTACCGCCGCAGCCGCCACCAACGCAACCAAGAACTTTGTTGACGATTGAGGACGAGCCACTGAATACACCGTTGTTGCATCCGGTGTCACATCCTCCAGCATTTGGGCCGCAGCCTGAGGTTGGACCGCATGGCGCGCTGGGCGCAATCTGATCGCCCGGAATCGGTGTTGGCATGCCGGGCTCACCCGGAGCGGAACCCAGGTCACTTGGGCTTTCCTGTTCCTGGTAAGGTCTTCGTAAGGTTCTGGTCGTGGTTTGATAGGCGTTGGAATAATGGTCACGAAACTCGTTCGAGCTGTCGCCGAATTGAGCTGCGGCCGGTGAAACCATGACGGCACCCAACGCCAGGGCCAAGCCATGGAACAATAGTTTTTTCATTTCGCTAAACTCCTTAGCATCCAGCAGGAGAAATCAATGGGTCGATGACTTTTTTTGATTTGATTCGTGTTGTCATTCGTGATGGCACGAATATTTGGCATGCTTACCACGAGGCAAATGACCGCGGTATCTGCATCAATCATCGTGCTCCTAGTTACCCGGACCAAATTAAAACGATGCAAAACTAGGAGAATCCGTTCAAGCGGCGTGGCGCAATCACCCGCACCTATAAATCACGAACCAACCGAACATATGGGGCATTGCGAGAATCACAAACAGCTTCCTTAGACCGCAAACTTTGTCACCGGTTACCGGAGGATTCGGTCGTTAAAGTTTGCGCAATGCGCGCCCGTTCAGAATCAATTGCTTTTAACCAATCCGAAGAAAAGGACTGGTCGTTCCGCGAGAAGGAATCCTACGATTCCGTATCGATTCCCAAATCGTTGATGTTTAACAGCGACTCGAAACGGACTCTGATATCCGCAAACGCCTTGTCGGCTCCCTGTTTCCGATCCACGATTGAGATGACGCGTTCGACTTGCAAGCCGAAATCGCGACAGTGGCCTACCGCATCCACGGAACTTCCGCCGGTCGTCGTCACGTCCTCGACGATGACAACTTTCTGGCCGCTCTCGACCGGGCCTTCGACCAGCTGCCCGGTCCCATGCTCTTTCGCCTTTTTACGAACGATAAAACCGCGAATGCTCTTTCCTTGTTGATGGGCAACCGTGATCACCGCGGCCGTGATGGGGTCGGCTCCAATTGCCATCCCGCCAATCGCATCGGGCAAATCATCGCCAATTCGATCGAGGATGCCTTCGGCGATAATATTTGCGCCTTCGCCATCGAGCGTGAGTTTTCGACAATCCAGGTAATAAGAGGCTTTCTTGCCAGAAGCCAGGGTAAAGTCCCCGAATTTGAGTGCTTTTTCATGAACCAGTTCGATTAGCCGTTTCTCTTGATACATGGATCGCTCGCGTCGTAGATTGGGCCGCCTTCCGGCCTGCCTTTGATGTTCAATATGTCATAGGATTTTAGCAGACGAGTGAATTTTCATAAGTGATCACGAATCAGCGTGATCCTAAAAATCTTTGGAATGAGTGAATTGAATTTTCCATCCAAGAAAACGATTCTGTTAAGCATCGGTGGCCTTTCGGCTCAGCATTTGCCGACTTACGGCAATAACTGGATTGAGACGCCGGGCATCAACCGCTTGGCAAATCGATCGGAAGTCTACGAGTTTGCATTTGCCAACGAGATCGCGGTGGGTGCCGCGGTTTCGATTCCTGAATGGGAACCGCTGCCGGAACCTTCGGTTTTGTTGACCGATTGCGGCGAGTCGATCTCGCCGGCCCTTCAGGAAAAATTTTCGGAAGTCCTGTCATTGGGGGCAGACGAACCGACGGGGCTTGCGGCTGAGTTGGAGCAAACACAGCTGGCCCAAATTTTTGCTCAAACCATCGATCAGCTTCACGAGCTGCTGCAAAGTGATGTGAAGATGATTTGGATTGAATTGAAAGGGATGTTTGGAGCATGGGACGCACCCTATTCGGTTCGCGAATCATTTGTCGAAGAAGACGATCCCGCCCCACCATTTTTCTTGGAGCCTCCGGCGTTTGATCTGCGCGGAGAGGGCGATGTCGACCCGGATACCTTGCTCGGAATCCAGCAGGCCTTTGCGGCCCAGATGTTTGTGCTTGATACTTGCTTGGGTGTTTTGCTTGACGAATTGAATCTTGAGCACAACAACCGTCTTGTCTTGGGGCTAACGTCGCCCAAGGGTTACCCGCTCGGAGAACACCGAGTTATCGGAGTTGATCAACCAATTCTTTTTAGCGAATCAGCCCATGTTCCATGGATTGTTCATAACGCGGGTTTTCAGCCCACGGTATTTCGGCATCAGGACCTTTTTGATGCGGAAGTGGTGATGCGGGCTTTCCTCGAGTCGGCAATAGGTGCGCCCAATATCAACGCCGATTTGATGGGGCCCGCCGACTCCGATTTAATCGTTCTCCGAATTCCGGGGGAAGAATCACCGACTCGCCTGGTCCGAACGCGCGCCTGGTTACTTGTTGAAGTTGGTGAGCAGGCCAAGCTCTTCGTCAAGCCGGATGATCGTTTCGAATTCAATGACGTCTCAAGCCGGCGAGTCGATGTGGTTGAGGAACTGCAGCAAATCGCAGACGCCTGGGAGCAAGCAAAGGACGCGGGTCGAGAATTCGACGTGAAGTTGGAAGATCATCTTATGGCAACTTGGGGTCGATAACGGGTTGTTTCCCCCGTATTCATGATGTGACCGCTAGCACCGGTGGCCAAATCCGGTTGATTGAACTTGGTTGGTAAAGGGTTGCGGTGGTAATTTGACCTTGGAGTGCGCCCTTTTCTCCATGCACTGACGCATCATTTAGACCCCGGACCGAAAATGTTCGGACAAGGAAGTCCGAAAAAATGGAAGTTGTTCGTTGAATGGTATCGATCGCCGTTCGCGCGCGCTGTCTTCTCATCCCTTTCGGTTTTCCTGATCTTCATTGCCTCGCCGTTGACTGGCGTTGCGCAAGAGAACGAGACCCATTCTTTAGAAAATCGGATGCGAATTCGATTTGTCTGGGGCGGCCCGAATCCGGAATCCTGGATCGGGAAAATCACGGTCTCGGACGGAGAAATCCTGAGCACGCGAAATCTGGGAGTGGACGGCGCAACCGGTGCCTCCACCATGCTGGGAAAGGGCGAGGTTCAGCTTCTTCCCGTTGGTCAGACTGGTTTCAACGGGATCGACATCGAGACCAATGCTTCGGCTGACGCCCACTTGTACTTTGAGCTAACCGCCGGGGATGGTCGCAAGTATCGGAAATCGTTGAAGATCGAAGAGATCAATCAACAGCCCTTTCAACAACGAATCGACCAGGGGCAAAACTACGTGTCGGTTTTCAGGTGCCCCGGAGATCAGATTTTCATTGACTGGAAACGTTCCCATCCGATTTTCCAGGCCGGCGAAACGTTGGCACCCAATGTTTATTTTCGCCAAGCGGGTCTCAATTCAAACAGCAAATATCGAGTCGACTTTTCTGTACGTCGCCTCCGCGACGAGAAAGTCGTTTCGAGCCTGTCGCGGGAATACTCGACGGACGACAAGGGCCACCTTGCTCCGGTAACCATGCCGGAGTTTGAGCTTCCCGACCAAGAAGGCGTTTATGAGCTGATGCTTCGAGTTTCTGAACGAAAGCTTCGGAACTTCTCGCGTCATCAACTCACACGAAAGCAGGATTTTGTCGTTCTGTCTTCTCGGAAAACGGAAGACAGGAGCAATGCGCTTTGGCGCTCGATTGCAAAAATTCATCCGGCTGAATCGACGAAAGATATCGATCCACTCAACCCGAGTACGATCCTTGCCAAGTGGCAAAAATCGGACTTTGGAAACGGAAAGGTTTCCGTATTTGACAAACGCTGGCTTCAAATGGATGTCGGAAGTTGGCAGGTGTTTCCCATGGAAGTCGATTCGCTTTCCAAGCCACACATTCTCGAAGTCGAATACCAACGCGTCGATCAGGCCGTTGGGATCAGTATCCTGCAGGAAAACGCCCAAGGGCAGTTTGAGACTTTGGGAGCGGACTCCGGATTCTTTTATCGAACCGATTCCATGGCGCTTCCGGAGACAAATCCCAAGTCGCCAATCGCTACACATCGCATTCCGTTCTGGCCAAAGACTCGGAAAATTTACGTCGTTATTGCCAACCGAGATCGACGCAATAAAGCCCGAATCGGGAAACTTAACCTGTACGCAGGGCCGAACCGGCTCAACGCGAATGACCCAACCGATTTGGGAAAAGGAACAGCAAAGAATCGTCCGACTCGTGGTTTCCTGGCGTATTACGAAGAGCCACTTTTTCCCGAGAACTTTGCGACCGCGAAAAAACATGATCCGGGACTCAATCAATCCGTAACGGACTGGCGATTCTTCTATCAAGGTACGGGAAGGCTGATCGAGTATTTGAAAGCCAACGAATATCGCGGCGCGATGATCACGATTGCCGCAAATGGAAATTCAATCTTTCCATCCAAGTCGCTTCGCTCCGGACCCAAATACGATACGGGGATCTTTGCAACCGACAAACCCGATGGGAATCGCAAGGATGTCGTCGCGTTGATGCTGAAGATGTTTGAGCGGGAGGGGCTAAGATTCATTCCCGTTTTGGAACTGTCGACCGCGTTGCCGGAACTGGAATACCTGGAACATCGCCAGCTCGCCGACGACTCTCTGAAGTACATCAATATTCGCAAGCAACACTTGGCTGGCGGCGGAGCAAATGGCAAACCCTCCTACAACTTGCTGAGTCCCCTGGTGCAGCGTGAGATACAAAAAGTTGTTTCGGAAGTCCACCTCCGATATCGCAACTACGAGTCGTATGGAGGACTGGCTATCAAGCTTGGGCCCGATACATTCACCATTCTTCCGGGCCAGCAGTGGGGATTTGATCAACCGACGGTGAAGCAGTTTTTAGCTTCCGAAAAAATCGACGGCCAGGCGATTGATCACGAGACGGCAATTCAGAGAATCACTCGCGGTGACCTGTTTCCGAGTTGGATGCAGTGGAGGATTTCGCAGACAACCGGGTTCTATCGTGAGCTTTCGGAGCTTGTGGCCGACCAGCCAAACCGAAAACTCTATCTTTCCTGTGTCGATTTGTTTCGTGACAAGGAATCACGGGCAAATCTTTCTCCCGGTGTCCGCAAGTCCATGAATTACCTGGCATCGATGCGCAACAAGGGATTGGATCCATTCGAGTTGGACAAGATTGATTCGTTGGTCATGTTGCGGCCTCAACGGGTGGCAACCGGTGAGCCGGTATCCCAGGGTCGTATTGAGTTTGAGTTGAATCATTCCCCACAAAAACAACAGGTGGATCACAGAATCAAAAGAGCAGGGGACCTCTTTGTTGGTCGAGATCAGTGGGTCCATTACGCCCAGCTTCAAAAAATGTCGCCATTTTCGCGGCATCGTGGCGACCTGATCCGCTGGCAACCACTCGTTCTTTCCGAATGGCAGAATCGCAAACGATTCTCGGAAGCACTTGCTTCGGGTGATTCAAAACTGATTGGCGACGGAGGGCAGATGCTCCCTCTTGGCCAAGAGAAAGCGATGATCGAATGGCGCAAAGCTTTTAACCGGTTACCAAACATCCCGATGACGAGGGTCGAAACAAAAACCCCACAACCAGTCGTCGTTCGACAAATCCAGCACGATGGTCGACACTTTTTCTATATTGTGAACAACAGTCCCTGGACGGCAACGGTAACCATTGAATGGAATATCAACCAAGTATTTCCGGCATCTTTGAACGATGCGGTCCTGCAAGATGTCACGACGTCCAAAGGCAACAAAGGAACCCGCGTGACCGTTTTGCCCTACGGCCTCGTCGGCGGTGTTACCCAAAGCAATCGCGAGATTCGCGTCGAGAATTTTTCGGTCGTCATGGACAAGAAAATTGTTCCACGAATTCAGGAACGGATCAGCCGTTTGCGAGTCAAGATTGAAGAACTCGATCGCGTCAAGCCAATGCCGGCAGTGGGGAACAGCAGTTTCGAGCAAGAAACAGAATCGCTGCGACCACCCCAATGGAGTTTCGATCTGAATCGCGCCATCGACGTCGAAGTGCATCGGGGAAACGCCGTCGATGGGAATCAATGCTTGAAACTGAAAAGCAAGAAAGGTGTGGTTTGGCTCCGAAGTCGTTCCTTCAAACCTCCTGAAACTGGTCGCCTGACATTTGCAGTCTGGCTGAGGACGGAGGACCCAAAAAAACAGCCACCCCTTCGAATCTCCATTCAAGGCAAACACCTTGGAAGCGAGTACTATCGATTTGCGAACGTCGGAAGTCTTGTGCCCGATGGAAAACAAAACCAAATCGAAAGTTCGTGGAAGCGTTTTGCAGTCCACTTCGATGATCTGCCTTCGGTTGGCCTCGAGAACTTGCAGGTTGGGTTGGACCTCATGGGTGAGGGCGAAGTCTGGGTGGACAAAGTCGAAGTGTACGATCGCTGGTTTGACGAGGTCGATCGCAAAGCACTTTCACAGACGATATCGCTTGCCGCTTACCAATTGGTGAACAAAGGTGACTGGAACGGCAGTCGTAAGTTGCTTTCCAGCTATTGGCCAACGTTCCTGGAGACGTACATTGGTGAGGAAGAAGAGCAGCCGAGTGAAAACCCGGAGAAGAATTCTCAAGCCAACTCGATGGCTCCGACGATTGAACGTTCGTCCTCGCTCTTTGAAAGAGTCCGGTTTCGATTTCCCAATCGAGTGTTCAAGATTCGCTAGTTCATAGCTGAGGATTCGAAAGCTTCATCCGCGAATGGAGCTAATTGAAATTGAACAGGGCATCCCAATCGCCTTCAATCTTCATCTCAATTTCCAATGCGACGATTGGGCGCTTCAGGGATTTTAACTCTTTCACTTTCACGAGATCTTTCAGGGTGCATATCCAAACGTCCGCGGAAAGTGCTGCTGGTTCCAGTGATTCGCCTGAGAAATCATCGCTGGAATATTCATGGTGATCTGGAAACGACTTGGTCGTTGAAAGCAGCAAATCCATCTGGCGGAGTGATTCAAAAAAGTTTTCGGGGTTTCCGATGCCCGCAAACGCGAACACCGATTTTCCTCGAAGGAAATCAAGGGGCAACTTCCCGGATTTCAGATCCACCAAGCCGCTGGGTTCAAACTTCGATCTGAAAATGGGGGCTTCCGCGTTGAACAAACGCAACTCCGATTCGATACGCTTCAGTTCCGATTCATTCACTTGTTCGCATCGCGTCAGGATCAATGTGTCCGCCAACGAAAGTTGACGAAGCGGCTCGCGCAAAAGCCCTCGCGGCAACAGGTGGCCGTGGCCAAAGGGGTTGGTGACATCAATCAGAACAACGTCAACGTCGCGAGCCAGTCTTCGGTGTTGGAAGCCATCGTCGAGCACCAGTACGTCCGGCTCATGTTCTTCAACGGCCGCCCGCGCAATCGCGACTCGATTGCGATTCTGTAAATGAACGACGCCTGGCAGGCGAAGACGAAGCTCCTGCCATTCATCATTGGGCGCGTTGGAATCCGCAGCGTGACTGTAACCTCGACTTAGAATGACGGGTGTCTTTTTTCGATCGAGAAACCACTGGCAAATGAAATGAACCATGGGCGTTTTGCCGGTTCCACCCGTGGTAATGTTTCCGATGGAAACGACGGGGGCTTTGACTCGAGCCTGGTTTCGAAGCTGTCTCCATTGGTCCCACTGCCAGCCCAGCCAGTAAACCGGTTGAAAGCAATACAAGAGTCCGCGAATCAGCGTCGCAACGAGCGAGCGTTGTTTGCCTTGGATGATCTCTTTGAATTCTTTTTCATTCACGTGCAGTGAATTTCTTGTCGCGGGATTGGCTGTTGAATCGTCATCAAGAGAGGGCAATAATTTGAGAATCCTTCCGACGATTTCGAGATCATAATCGACATGAATATTGAAAACTCCGCAAGCCCGAACCCTGCCAATTCCGAAGTCGAAGAATCCAATGAACCGAAGTGGCGACCACTCAGCTCGATTCAACGCCGCGTGGTCGGTGTCCTGATTGAGAAAAGCAAGACCACCAAGGACTCCTACCCGCTGACGTTGAACGCCATTACGACAGCCTGCAACCAAAAGTCCAATCGCAAACCACAAATGGATCTCGCGTCGGACGATGTTGAGCTAACACTCGATGAATTGCGCGACGTGAACGCCGTGGTCGAAATCCAGGGTTCCGGGAGAACGACAAAATATAAACACACGATGTATCAGTGGCTGGACGTGTCCAAAGTCGAACTCGCCGTGATGGGCGAGCTCTTGTTGCGGGGAGAACAGTCGTTGGGTGATTTGCGCGCTCGGGCGGCTCGAATGGAGCCGATCGCCGGACTATCAGAGCTTAAGCCAATCGTTGATTCATTGGTGGGTAAAAAGTTGGTGGTTGAGCTGACACCTTCAGGTCGCGGGCAAATGGTGACCCACAACCTCTATGCTTCCAACGAATTGGAACAAATTCGTCAGCAGGTGAGTTCCGGCGAAGTGGTGAGTAGCTCGGAGCCAGGTTCGACCTCCAGATCGATTGAATCTCCTTCCGCTGGCCCGAATCTGCAAAGTCAGATCGACGAATTGAAGGCAGAAATTAGTGAGCTGAAAGAACGATTAAATCAATTGGAATCGATTTAACCAACAGGTTCGGCTTGCAAATGGGGTGGAAATGCCCAGCGCGAGCGATTGAAACTGTTGAAACGGTTTCAACGGAAAATCCAGACTTCACCTCGATCCAAACGGCTTGAAAGAGGCTGACAATCGGTCTAGCTCGTTCAGTCGTCGGAACATTCCAAGTTCCCCCAGCCGAACTTATCGGGAACTCGCTTCGATGGGTCATGCTGGACTCGCAATCTTTCGAACAACGACAATGACGGGTGCTAGATTCACGTTCCGGAGTCATTGGCCCCGCGACGCTCACGCGTTGTTGCTTTCGCCGGCATTTTGAACCTCCCGCTCCCAAGATCCTGACGTCCAGTTTCACTGGCATACAGAAAGCTCCAATATGAAAAGCATGTCAACCATCACGCGGTTCGCGCTCGTCGGCGCCGTCGTTGCGGTTTCCAGCACCGCGCTGAGCTCGGCGTTCGCGCAAACACGACCAACTCCGTTGGACGAAATCGAATCGCGAATGAACGAGTCGCGTATTCGCCATATCCTGGCAAGCACCAAGCGCGTTCAGGAAACGCCAATCCAGGAAAATGGCAACGCGAAAACGCAGGACAATCAGGATCCCGCCAAACAGGATCCAAACCAGATTGAAATGCCCAAGTTGGATCCATTGAAGCTGAACCTGCAGGATCAGGGCAATAACCCTTTGCAAGGTAGCAATCCTCTGCAAGGAACCAACTTCAACAATCAAGGGGGTGGGCTTCAAGGCCCGCCGACGTTGCCTCCTGTCGAAGTCGCGGAGGAGTATGCCGGATGGCGTGAAGCTGGAGACGGGTATGAACTCGACCGGCTCGCGGACACGATTCGCGCCAACTGGGTGATGCTGAGCCCAACGGGAAAACTGGATGGCGAAGTCCTCAACTACGCCCCCGTTTTTCGCGAAGAAAATGACCGTCGCCGAATGCATGCCGACATGCGAGTCTATTTGATTCAACGCGGAAAAATGGTTGATTCGACCGACGTCACCGATAGCGGCATGTTCAGTTTCTCGGGCGTGAAGCAGGCAAGTTATACCATTGTCGGATTCGGCGAAGCCGGAATGTTTGCGTTCGGCTTCAACGCCATCAAGCATCGAAAAGATGCCAAGCTTCCCAATGCAATTCGAGTTTCGGCATTGGTGGCTCCGGCCGATTTTAACGCGGCCTGGGTGAAACGTTATGTTCCACGAGTCGAGTTTCGGAATTATGGCATATTCAAATCCGAGGAAGGCGCCGATGATCCCAAACGACTCTATGGAGTGGACGGGATCTTTGAACACCTGCCGGAAGCCACGCCTTCGTCAACGATCGACAGTCATTTGATTGTTCCGCTTGCGGACGGCCGGGTTGTCGGACGGGTTCATCAAACGGATAGTCAAAGCGGCCGACCCGTCGATGTGCAGGGAATTACCGTCGTGCTGACTCAAGGCACTGAAGTGATCAACTACACGACGGTCGACGTTTACGGGGTTTTTGAATTTACCGATATCGACCCTGGCAAGTATGGCCTGTTTGCATTTGGTTCTGACGGGATCGCGGCGATGGGTGTCGAGATTGCCAAGAAGGACAATGAGACCGGTGTTGGCATTCAGCCGGTCGCCCACCGAAAACGTCTTTCGGCCAACAAGATTGACCTGACGCTTGTCCATTCCGAATCCGTCGGATGGATTAACCATCACGTCATCCGGGAAGACTATCTCAATCGTTTGCTCGCACCGAGGAAAAGCCAGAAAATTGACGAAGAGCAAATGCAACAATATCAGCCGCAGCAAATCGACTCGCGAACGCACAATCGAATGTTCCATCGGTATTGGCAAAGCATCGGGTTGCCTGGCTGCGGCCAAAACGGCTGCCAAGGCGGTTGTCAGGGTGGTTGCCAAGGAGGTTGCCAAGGAGGTTGCCAAGGAGGTTGCCAAGGAGGTTGCCAGGGCGGCATCCAAGGCGGGACTCACGGCGAAAGCCCGGGCCAGTTCCAAAATGCCCCGAACGAACAGGCGCCTCCACATATGTCTCGCGGCAATTCAGTGGGCCGACAGATCTATGGAATCAACGTCGCCCCCAATGGATATCCCTACAGTTCGAAAGTCGGTTCGGCGTTCGAAACATGTGAACGCTGCCAAGGCTACAAGGCTGAATGTCGTTGTAAAGAAATCAACTACTTGAATCAGCTTCGAAGGGCTCAGCAAATCAAGCAGAAGTCGCTGGAGCAGAACAAGCGATATCGCGTCATCAATCAACAAGGAGGGTAATGGTCTTTGGTCAACGCCGCGTCTTATGGATTCGCGCCGGACCGGACAAAATTCTTACCTCCCAAAGTAGCGGCCGGAGTGTTAACACTCCGGCCGTTTTTTATTTCCGGGAGCATGCGATTGAGGCAAGTTCAAAAACTTGGCAAGTTCAAACCGCTGCGCGTGTCGCGAATGGTATCTCGCGATCCGTGTTGTTGAAAAGACATGGCAAAAAAAAAGCCCGGCGCGGGGCCGAGCTTTTGATTTTCTACTTTGATTCTGTCTCAATTAGAATCCGCCAAAAGCACCGCCGAATTGTTCGGCTGCAATTGCGATCAGCTTGAGGACGCCGTCTTGAACCTCAAAACGTGCTTTGGTTCCGTTCTTCACGTTCTCTGACCAGATCGAGATTCGATCTTTGCCAGACTCTTTCAGAACGTCAGCCATCTCTTGCATCATTTCTTCCGACTCAACGGATCCGAGCATTTCCAACATGCTGGAAAGGTAAAGATTCATTTCGACGGAACGACCTTGCTTGGCAGAAGTCGAATTGTTGACGCATTTTTTGAGCAAGTCATAACAGTTGTCGCCAGCTGCCACGTAGACGGTCTTGGAATCGACGCCGATCAGGATATCCAGCGTGTCACCAAATAGTTCCTGCATTTCTTCTTCGCTTTCCGGCACAGGAATGCTGGCGCGATGAAGCTTAACACCGTTTAGAGACTCGGCGTTGATTTCGACTTCCATTTCGCCTGACTCGTTCGCCATTTCAGCCAGTTTCTTGAAGCTTCGCTCGAGCTTGTCAGCGTTGACCGCGTGGAAGCCACCGGCCAAGGCAGGAGCATTGCCGCCCATGACGACCAATCCGCCATCACTGATTCCGGCGTTGATGGTGTCGTCGAGAACTTCAAACAAAGAGTCGACAAATTCTTTTCCAACAGCCGCTTCATCGGTGTCGGCGTTCTCGAGGTCCATTTCTTCCTGGATCTGAGATTTGAATCCCGCGATCAATCCGCGAAGTGATTCCTTGTCAGATTCAAGAATCTTTCCGGTGCTGTTAAGCGTCATCATCGCGTTCTTGGCTCGGAAACCATTGAAGCGTGACTTGGGCATGTCTTTTTGTGCTGCTGCTGATTTGGCAAGCTGAGAGCCTTCCGCACCGATGATTTCGAAATCGAAGTAGATGGCACTTTCTTCTTTGTTGGCAGCGAAACCGATGGTCATGTGCTCGGTTTCGTTGATCAGGCTCTCCATTTGAGCCATTTGCATCTCTACAGATTTTTGCTGAAGATCGTCGCCGTCGGCTCCCGATTCTTCCAGGCTGCGAGCGTATCCCTCTTCCATTGCTTCCAATGCTTGCTCTCGCAGGCTTTCAGGAATGCGTTGCGGGAAGATTTTCGCAGCGATATTGTAGTTCTTTGGCATGTCACCCAGTTCTTTGGCGACGTTGGAAGGAGCCCAATCCAGGGCTTCTTTAACGTTCGAGAAAATGGCGTAGCCACCTTTCTCGAAAATGAACATGTCTTCACCAGTAGGCATCGCGATTACATCGATGTCACCAGAATCATCGACGTCACCTGCCATCGACAATGTGTCGAGGACTTCGTCATAGTCGGAAACCGGCACAACACCAACGATCGTTGGCTCTTCAACATTGTCCTCATCGATATGGACAAACAGGCCGATGGCGCGTTCGGTATCGACGCCCTTCAGGTACTCCTCAGCTTGGCTATTGATAATCATGCCACCGAGACGTCCAAATCCAGCAGCATCTGAAAGATAATTGACATCTTTCAGTTGCTCATCAATTCCGGCCAATGAGATCACGACCGCAGCCTGATTCTCATTGCTTTGAGCCATTGCCGGCTTGGCGGACAATGCGATGAGACCCAAGGCGAGGGCCGCAACGATTGCGAGGGGTCTTGCAAGAAGATTCATATAAATTGTCTCCAACCTAATTAGAAGAAAAAGTTCGGTTTTGGCCGGGAATTCGAAATCCCTGAGCCGATTTTCATGCTTGTTTGCCAGTTTCGCAATGGGCAGCGATTTTCGCAGAATTGCCCAGATTCTGGAGCCAGAATTGGGGGAGCAATCCAGGGGCTTTTCCAAACCCGAAATCCAACCGACTGGCCGTTCGTGCCACCTGCGAGGTTAGGTGTTTTGGTTAGTGGCACTCAGCTAGATCGATACCCGCCAGATATTGGAAAAGTTTTATTTGAATCGAGGAAAAATGCAGAAAATTCCTCAGTTTTCGACCAGCAAAAGCCATGCAAGCAGGCGATAGGCTTTCCAACAGCTCGGGGCCCCCAGGTCCGCCCAAACCACCCGTTTTTGATCGGGCAGAAATATACCTCCGCGCCCCGATCCGGTCACCGGATCGAATCGCCAAAGCGCGCCGATTCGGGCAGTTGAGACAATCCCCGATGCGCGTTTCCGCACGTTGGAAGGCCAATTCCGTCTCAGAATCGGGCCAAAACACGGGATTGGGCGCGATTTTCCAACGAGTTTCTACTTGGCACGAAGATTGCAAAAACGAGGCAGGAAAGAATTAACCCTTTTTTGAAGGAATCCAATGACTGCCATTTTGATTGTTACCTGCGTCGCTTCCGCCATCATGTTTTTTCTGTTCTTCGTTTTGCCGCCTATGAGCAGCCAAACATTTGGCCCGGGACAGCCATTGTCGACCAAGCAGAAAACCAAGACACGTCGAACACGACAGAATTCTGTCGAGCCAGCGATCGGCAAGAAATCCGCTGCTTGATCCGCCCCGGGAAACTCAAACGACTTTGCTTGCGGAACGAATCGATGAATTCAACAGGTATTGCATTGAAAGAACCGCCAATTCGCTACTCCTATCCGATCGAAATTCGATGCGCCGGCAAGACGGATGTGGGCCGAATTCGCTCGATCAACCAGGATCATTTCCTGATCGCCGATTTGCATAAAAACATGCATGTACGGCAAACCAGCGTGACCACCGATCAACCGGATCTTTATGGCCGCACACTTGGGAAAATGCTTCTAGTTGCCGATGGAATGGGCGGTGCCAATGCGGGCGAGGTTGCCAGTGAAATGGCGGTCCGTTCGATCGCCGAGTACCTGCTCAATTCGATGCATTGGCTCTTCCTCCCAACCCAGGAAGAAATCCAAAACTTCGTGAAGGACTTGAAGCGGGCGGCCAATCATTCCCATGTCGCCGTCAAAACGGATGCCGATGAGCATCCCGATCGCCGCGGGATGGGAACCACGCTTACCGTGGCGTACCTGGTTTGGCCAATGCTCTACGTGCTTCACGTCGGTGATAGTCGATGCTACATCCTTCGCGATGGCAAGCTTCAGCTGCTGACCAAAGATCAAACCTTGGCCCAGGTGCTCTATGACCAAGGCCATCTGGACGAAGACGACTTTCAAAAAAGTCCTTACCACCATGTGCTGGTCAACGCGATTGGCGCGGAAGCCGAATTGGAAGCGGTCGTCTACAAGGCGAAGCTCCGTGAGGGCGATCGTCTCTTGCTCTGTTCCGACGGAGTTAACGCCCATCTCTCCGATGACGAAATAGAGACTATTCTCAAGGAAGAGGACTCCCCGCAAGCCACTTGCCGTCGTCTGGTTGAAACCACGAACAACGAGGGCGGTAGCGACAATATCACTTCGGTTGTCGCTTTCTGTGAGTCACTGGACGACTACGACGAAGTTGTATCCGAGCCAAAATCAAACGAACGCCAAGCATGAGTTCTTGATGGGGATGAGATGTCTGTAGGAAACCAAGAAAAAGCCGCGCAGGTTGAGCCAACGATCGATCATGAGTTGCCTCTAAATCAAGTCATCAAATGCCTGGATTCATTTGAATCGATCATCGACCTCGATCAATTGAAATCGATTCTTGCGCGGCTTCAAGTTGATGATCCTGAATTGCAAGACTTTAAACGCTTTTCCGCGGACGGCTACCAACGAAACTTGATTGCCCGCAGCGACACGTTTGAAGCCTTGTTGTTGTGTTTCGAGCCGGGCCAGAGAACTCCCATTCACGACCACGCCGGTTCCGCATGCGGGGTCCGGGTCATCGAGGGCGTTGCTTCGGAAACGATTTTTGAATCGACCCAGGACGGTTGGTTGTATGCGACCACAACGGAGCATCTCGGAGCCCCAGGCGTTGTTGGCTCACAGGACATGGACATTCACCAGTTGTCCAACCTCCAGGCCCATGGGCGCAGGCTCGTCACGCTGCATGTCTATTCACCTCCACTCGGCGAAGTCGGAAACTACCGGGTCGAAGATAACTCGAAAACACTTGTACAAGCACCCACGCGCGACGCTTCCGGTAATTGACGTAAGCAAGTTTTGATCAAGGAGAATCCAATGAAGATCCAGCAAATTCACCACGTCGCCTATCGCTGCAAGGACGCCCTGGAAACCGTCGAGTTTTATACTCAAGTTCTGAACATGGAGTTCCTTCTCGCGATTTCTGAAGATCGCGTTCCCTCGACCAAGGCTCCAGACCCCTACATGCATGTATTTCTTGACGCAGGCAACGGAAACATCCTGGCATTTTTTGAACTGCCGAATTCACCGGAAATGGGACGGGATCAAAACACACCCGACTGGGTTCAGCACATCGCGTTTCAGTTGGAAAATGAAAAAGCACTGCAGGATGCCAAGCTTGAATTGGAATCAAAAGGCGTGAATGTCGTTGGGCCAACCGATCATGGAATCATCCAGTCCATTTACTTTTTCGATCCCAATGGACATCGGTTAGAGCTGACAACGGTTGTCGCAAAAGCCGAACAACTCCGGAAACTTGACCAAGTCAAATGGGAGATGCTCGACGAGTGGTCACTCACCAAACGATCCGTCAAACAAGCGGATTGGCTTCACCAAGACGAATTCCACACCACGGCATGATCGTCCACACCAAGGCATGATCGTCCACACCAAGGCATAATCGTTCACAACGCGGCATCGTTCATAACGCGGCATCGTTCATAACGCGGCATCACTTTCCATGCCGCGGAACGTGATAGCCGTCGACTACCGGCGATTGAGAATGCCAGACGCCAGGAAC
The DNA here is from genome assembly GCA_964434955.1 of uncultured Pirellulaceae bacterium. Classification (GTDB taxonomy): domain Bacteria; phylum Planctomycetota; class Planctomycetia; order Pirellulales; family Pirellulaceae; genus JANQLU01. The sequence goes on along the minus strand of CAYSXI010000048.1, from coordinate 8,576 downwards.
AAAAAGGCCGGTACTGAGAAAATCAGAAACCAGGGCCCTTCGGGCAGGGATCCCGAGGTGGCGAAATGCCACAGATAAAACCCGCCCAGTCCCAGCATGGAAACGACGGCGCCGGGAATTTCCCAAACCCAGGAAATCAGCATTCCCAACAGAAGCGTGACAGGAAACAACGCGAATCCGACGATCTCGTTGTTGTCGTTGAACCCTTGCGATTCGTTTCCCCCAAATAGAAACATCCCGATCAGCACAAAAACAACCGCGCTGGAAACTCTTGCGAAAAGTTGAAGTGCAAAGTTGGCTGTATTAGGCATTTGAATTCTCCAAGGCAAGAATCAAATTTCGGCTAAAAATCAAAATTCCGACGTCACCTTTTAATTGAAAGCAATCCGCATGCCATTCGTGTCAAATCACGTTTGATCTATCGTGGTTTCTTGTTTTCGTTCGCAGATGGCTCGTCGGCACATGCCTCGGCACATGCCATTGAATGATCCACTTGCTCGCGCTTCGCACTCGTGGGCGCAAGTAAGTCGAAAATCGTTCCAAGCCAGGCAAGCATCAGAAAGCCAGGCAAGCATCAGAAAGCCAGGCAAGCATCAGAAAGCCAGGCAAGCATCAAACCCGGCTGAGCATCAAACCCGGCTGAGCATCAAGCCCGGCTGAGCAGCGAATACGGGGAAGGGAATTCAATCGTCAACGCACAGCCCTTCGTCCTGCAGTCTGATCATCTCGGCCATTCCGGTTTTTGATTTCATCGTCAAACAGAATACGATGCGCGGGGGTCTCGAGATCGTCGTATTGACCGGAACGCACCTGGACCACAAAAGTCACGATGGCGATGGCAGCAATTACGAGCGCGACCGGGATCGCAACAAAAAGCACGCTCATGCTTCCTTCCTTTCTCTTTTTCGGATCCTGCCCGCCGTCAGCGACATCGAGACAACACTCAAGGAACTGACGGGCATCAGGATTGCCGCCACCAGCGGGTTGATTAATCCGGCGAAAGCCAGGCCGGCGAAACACAGGTTGTAGCCGAGTGACAGCGTGAGGTTGCGACGCATTGTGCGAGCCGTTGAGTCGGCAATTCGCATGAGTTCGAGAATGGAGCCCAGGCCCGGTTTTGCCAGGTAAACGGGCGCCGCCGCAAGGCTTGCTTCGGCGCCATTTTTCACGGCCATGCCGACATCCGCGCCCGCGAGCGCGGCGCTATCGTTCACCCCGTCACCGACCATCACGACCGTCCCGCAAGTTCCGGTTTTCATCTGCTGCAGTTTGTCTTTCGGGCGAAGCTCACCAAGGGCCATGGAAGTATCGATTCCAAGTTCGCTCGCAACTTGATCGACAATCGCTTGCTGATCACCCGATAGGATACCAACTTGCCAACCTCGTTTTGCCAAATGGTTGATCGCCGATTTCGAGTCTTCGCGGATTTTGTCTGCGAGGGCCAGCATCGCGACAACCTTAGCGCCGGCGGCAACCCAGCAGATCGAGTAACCGTCTGATACCCATCGATCCGCTTTCTTGACCTGGGTTTCTTCGGGATGAATGCCGTGTGAAGACAAGAGATGCCTGTTACCAACCAAGATGGTTTTACCATCCACCTCTCCGGTCATTCCGCCGCCAACGACCTCGCGGCAGTTTTGGGGAGGGGATCCCTGGGGAATCCCGGCCGTATCCAGCCTTTCATCCAGGAACCGGACGATCGCCTGAGCCATCGGATGTTTTGAGTTTCTTTCCAACTCCCCGGCAATCTTCAACCAGCTTCGCTCACCCATCCAGTTTTCGACACGAAGTTTCCCCTCGGTGAGCGTCCCGGTCTTGTCGAGCCAGACAACTCCCGGGCGCTGTAGCAGTTGGAAGACGTCGCCACCTTTCACCATGATTCGAGATTTGGCCGCTCGTCCCAAGGCCACCGAGATGGCAAGTGGTGTTGCCAATGCCAGGGCGCAGGGGCAGGCAACAATCAGCAAGGCGATCGCATGGTCGGTCGCGATATCCAAGCCGTCCGAAAGCCAGAACAGAAATGCAGTGATCGCCGACAACATCACGGCGACCAGAAATATCGCGCCGATTTTGTTTGCCCATTGAACGATCGCAGGTTTGTCCATTGAGGACTGCTCAACCAGCTCGGCAATCTTGTTGAGTTGGGTCTCTTTGCCAACGGCCGTGGCTTCGATCACGATCCTCGAGTTCAAATTGGTGGTCCCCGCTGATACTTCATCGCCAACATCACGGATGACCGGGTGAGACTCACCGGTCAAAATGGCTTCGTCGATTTCTACCCTTCCAGATCGAATCGTTCCATCAATCGGAATCAAGTCCCCCGCAAGTACTTCGACGCGGTCACCGACCGCAAGCGAATCGACAAACACTTCGGCGACGTTTCCCTGGTCATCGATCTTCCTGGCGCAGCGGGGCGTCAACAGGGTTAACATTTCCACCGCGTCAGCGGCCTTCGCCTGTTGGCGAAACTGAAGCCAACGTCCAACCAGCAACAGAAAGATCAAAACGGCAAGCGAGTCAAAATAGATTTCCCCCGCGCCACGCAGAACATTCCAAGTTCCGACCAATGTTCCCGCGAGAAGCGCAAGAGCAATTGGCAGATCCATGTGGGGCGTGCGGGTTCGCAGAGCATGAAAGGCGCTGGCCAGAAAAATTCGGCCTGGAAAAACGAGCGACGCCAGACCAACAACGCAACTTGAGACGCGAAGGAGCCACGACATGCCCGAGGTCATGTGGGAAAACATTCCAAGATAGAGTGCCGCGGAGATAATCATGTTGTTTCCCGCAAGCGCCGCGGCAATCCCGATTCGAGATAACTGCCGCCGGTTTTCTCCCTGGAATCGTTTGGCTCTTTCGCTTTCCCGGATGGCATGAGGCGGATAGCCTAGTTGAGCAAGTTTCCTGGCGACAACCGACAGGGGCGTTTGCGATTGTTGCCAGACGAGCTGGACGGTGCCACGGGCCAGATTCACCCTTGTACTTGCGATCCCCGGCAAGATGTTTGGCAGCTTTTCGATCAACCAAACACAGGCCGCACAATGAATTCCATCAAGTGCTAATTGGATTCGTTGAACGCCATTTTCCTGACGGTTGGCATACTGCTTCTGAAATTCTTGCGAATCAAAATCCGCGTAAAGGGAAGCCGAAGGCGCGCGATCTTTCAGGGATCGTTCACCCGAATCAAAATCCGAAAGCATGCTGTAGTAGGACTCAAGCCCGTTGTCGCGAATCAATTGAAACGCAGTTGCACATCCCTGGCAACAAAACTGTTCTTCTCGCAAAGGGTTCAGCATTCCTGGCGGTACGGGCAAACCACAATGCTGGCAATCAACCGATTGGCGGAGTTGTTTGGAAATCATTGCTTGCCTCTGCAGCAGGGAAGTTGCGAATGATCTACCGTCTCCAGCTTCTGCTTCAACTCACTCCGATCGGACGTGACTTGAGTTCCATCTCCGAGGGCGATGGGAGCGCGAAAAGCCATCGTGAAAATTCCAACACCAATGACCAGAACGGCCATTGTCACCGGGACCTGCTTTTGAAATCTGGCTTGGAGTTTTCCGAAGCCAAGCATTAGCGTGACCATGAGGGGGACCGTGCCAAGCCAGAACACGGCCATCAGAAGGGCGCCTTGCAACGGACTGCCGAGTCCAGCGGCGGCGATCGCAAAAGTATAAAGCCATCCACATGGCATCAAACTGGCCATCGCCCCGATCGCGAAGGCTTTGTGAAGCGGCCGCAGGGATTGGGTCCAACCGAATCCTTTCTGAATCAACTTCTGAACGGGAAGCATGGATTGGGGAAGGGGAACGCGAAATCCAAAGCAGCGAAGCAGGGAAACGACTCCGACGGCAATCATGAGCCCGCCCGCAAGCCAAGTCGCCGTTTGTTGCCAACTGGAAAAGTTGGTTCCCGCGTTGATGGCGAGCCCGATGGAGCCAAAAACAAACCCAACGATCGAATAAGTTGATAGGCGTCCCAGGCTGTACGCCAATGTGGGTAGCCAGGTTTTTTTACGTTCACCCTGTTGGCTTGAGCTCGCAATCAGCGCGAATGGGCCGCACATGCCGACGCAGTGAAGGCTGCCCAGAAGACTTGCAACAAAAACAGTGGTCAGGATCAGTTGCATCGGCTACGTTCCCACTTTGGGGTTGGAGGGCCGATTCGCAGGCAAAGGTCGAATCCGTAAGGTTTCGTCGAAAAGGTAAAGCCGATCCCCAACTTTCGCTTTACCTGAGAAACGCCATTTTCCTGGGTTTCGGATTTGCAAACGTGTGACGTACTTTCCCGGAGCCGTTTCTACCATGTCGACCTTTTGAACGATTGCGGCCCGACCTCGATGAAAGGCCTGGATCTCGACATCCGCTGAAGTGACTGGCAGGCCATGTCGGTCGAGCAAGATCAAATTCAACTTGCGTTGTCCGATTGTGTCCGATTTGTTCTCGACACTCAGTTGGCTCGACCAGCCCAACGCTTGACTCGCCTTTTGCTGTTTCTTGATTTCGTCCCAGTTCAGTGCCTGCTCGTCGTATCCGGACACCACGGCATGTGAATGGTCGCGATGCGTTATCGAAATGGCGACCATCCAGATGACCGCCTGAATCAGGAAAAAACAAACGATGAATCCGGTCCAAAGCATCTGCGCGGTTTTCTCGCGAGGGTGGTCGGAATGGTCCTGATGGATCGTTGCCTGGTTCAAAATATCAGTCCTGTTTATAGGGGCCAATTAGTTTCAGATCGAGTCGGCGTTGGATGTCGCGATTGTTTTCGACGGATAATTTTGCGTTCATGCGTCCCGTTTGAAAATCTTTTCTTGGGGCCAAAATGGTCACTCGGAAGGTGTTGCTTTCCTGGGGGGCTAGAACAAACTCTTCATCCTTGTTTTTGATTAGTGCGCCCGCGGGCTCAAGGATCTCAACTCGGAAACGCATCGAATCGCTCGTGCGATTGGTCAACTTGAGTTTCAGGTTGTTTTGAACCTGATCCTCACCGATAAGCGTGAATGGGCTGCCGGGTTCTCGGAGGACAACGGCGTCGAAAGTCTTGCTGGATAGAAAGACCGTCAGAAACGCGGACACAATTCCGATAATCAAAACGGGGTAAATGATGGTTCGCGCGCGTAGGAGACTCGTTTGTTTTCCCGAATCCCGTGCCTGTGAGCTGTAACGAATCAGGTTGGGATCACGGCCAATTTTCGTCATCACCTCATTGCAGGCGTCGATGCATTGGGTGCAGTTGATACACTCCATCTGCAGGCCGTCGCGAATATCGATTCCCGTTGGGCAGGTTGTCACGCACTTCGCGCAGTCGATGCAGTCACCGACCAAGGGCAATTCAACCGATTGCACCTCCGGTTTCTTTTTCTTCTTCCCGCGTGGTTCTCCCCGGTTCTCGTCGTACGCAACGATCAACGAATTTTGATCAAGAAGGACCGATTGAAATCGTCCATAGGGGCAAGCGATCAAACACAACTGTTCACGGAAATAGCAGAAGTCGACCATCATCGCGATCGTCACAAAAGCCATCACGGCAAACGAGACGGGGTGCTCAAGCGGCGACCTTGTTACCCATGTCGCAAGTTCGTCGACACCAATGAAGTAGGCCAGGAAGGTATTCGCCAGATAGACGCAGAGGAAAAAGTAAACCAGGTACTTGGCAAAAGTTCGCCACGCAGGAACATTCTTCTTGTGACCGCCGCGACCGGTCGTGCCGTCGAATAGTCGTTCGATCGGGCGGAACAGATATTCCATGTAAACAGTTTGCGGACATGCCCAGCCGCACCAAACACGCCCGAACATCGCGGTAAAAAGGAAGACGCTTAGCAGGATCCCCACGACAAAAATGGCGAGAAGCAGCGTATCCGTCGGCAGAAACGTAAAGCCCAGGATCGTGAACTGACGACTCACGATATCCAACAAAACGAGCGGCTTCCCACCGATTTTGATGAATGGTATCAGAGTGAATATCGCGATCAGGACGTAGGCCACGACCCGTCGTCGCCACCAGAACTTTCCCGGATTCAATCTCGGTTTCAACCATCTCCGTGAACCGTCCGCCTCCAACGTGCTGAGGACATGCTCCTCAGGTTGAAGGATCGGATCTTGGTCACCCGAAGATTGCGACATGGCATTCATTGAACAGGGTCGCCTTTGATTTCATCCCAGTCCGGAATTTTATTGCCTTCCGTGCCTCGAGGACCTTCAAGCGTCTCCTCGCGAAGCGACGCAACGTAGGCTGCCGTCAAGACAACCAGGTTCGGGTGGCTGAGCCTTTTTTTCCAGGCAGGCATTGCTCCATTGTTCGCGCCGTTTTCGATGACGTCCGCAATGTCCTCGATGGTTTTGACATTCAACCAATGATCGTCCGTCAGGTTGGGGCCCCCACCAACCAGACCGCTTCCATCCGGAGCATGGCAACTTGCACAATTCGTGATGTAGGTTGCCTTGCCGACCGAAAGCCATTCTTTGTCTTCCTGGATAAAACGGAGGAGGGTTTCCCGATCGGGATTGAGATCGCCAATTTTCTTGAAACGACGTTGGAAAATACCGGCCATTTCTGACGTGTACTGTTCTTCAATCGTTCGCCCCTCGACGCCCGAATGAAAATAGACGTAGTAAACCGGGGAGAACAGGATCGTGGCCCAAAAGAGCAACTTCCACCATCCAGGAAGCGGGTTGTCATATTCCTGGATGCCGTCGTAGCTGTGACCCGTCAGGTTCTCTTCGCCGGAGTCGGAGACCTCCCGGCTTGCATCTGGCTTTTCCATTACGGGTTTTCTGTCCTTCATGCTTCTTCCTTCAGTTGATCATCGAGCACAATCAAAGATTGTTGATTACTTTGTTCGCGACTCATTAAGAGTGTGCGAATGACGATGGCGATGAACACGCAAGCGAATATCGCCAAGGCGATTTCGGCGAAGACGCCATACTCCAGAAAGCTAGTTAGTTTTTTGATCATTTTCTTACCGCTCCGGTTTCCGACTTCTTGTCGTCGCTTTTTTCCTTGTCGTTCGCGTCATCTTTCGTCGCGTCATCCTTCGTTGCGTCACCTTGGTTCACAGGGTCCTTTTTCCCTTCATCCGAGTTACCAGTTTCGCCGGCACCTTCCTCGGTTTCGGTTTCAAATAAGTCGATTCCCAAACGCTGCATGTAGGCGATCATCGCGATGACATGGGTGTCCTCGAGGGCGACTTCCTTCCCGCTCGCGTCGGTAACGGTTTTGGGGCCACCCTGTTCGACCAGTTCTTTAACGATCTTTTCTGCCTGCTCCCTGGCCATCGACTCGGCTTCGGTTAGCTCACGGTCGTAGGGAGCGCCGAGGGTTGCTGCCGCATTGACTCTCGCTTGCACGCTCCGGTAATTGAGCTCGCGAGTCATCAAATGCGGGTAGGCAGGCATCACGGAACCTTCCGTCATGGAACCCGGATCACGGAAATGCTCAAAGTGCCAAAGGTGCGATCGTCGCTTGCCTTCGCGGGCAAGGTCGGGACCAATTCGACGAGATCCCCACTGGAATGGGCGGTCATAAACAAACTCGCCCGGCTTGGAGAATTCGCCATAGCGTTCGGTCTCGGCAAACAAAGGACGGATCTGTTGCGAATGGCAGTTGTAACAACCTTCGGCGACGTAGATGTCGCGACCCATCAGCTCCAGTGGCGTGTAAGGTTTCACCGTTGAAATCGTGGGCACATTCGATCGAATCAGGAACGAAGGAACCAGTTCGAAGGCGGATGCGGCCAACACGGCGATGACGACCCAGACGGTAAATCGTATCGGGAGTCTTTCCCAAATGCGGTGCCATCTGGCTTGTTGCCACACATCCAACTTGTGGGCGACGTCGAGGACGGCTGTATCTTTGAGGCGAGATTCCGGAACGGGGGGGTCGGAAAATTCCTTTGAAAGCGGCGCGGCTTCGATGACCGGCTCTTCGAGTTTCGCGGGCCGAGATTGCCAGGTCTTGAAATAGTTGATGGCCATCAGCACGATTCCGGCGACATAAAGCAGGCCGCCGCCAACTCGAGCCCACCACATCGGAATGGTCACGTTAACGGTTTCAACAAAATCTGGATAAGCCAGATTGCCTTCCGGCGTAAATGCACGCCACATCAGGCCTTGCGTCAGTCCGGCGACATAAATCGGAATGATGTAGAGCAGGATTCCAAGTGTTCCAATCCAGAAATGCCAACTGGCGAGTTTGGTGCTCCAAAGTTTCGTCTGGAACACGCGTGGCAGGAGCCAGTACAACATGCCGAACGTCATGAACCCGTTCCAGCCGAGCGCACCCGCGTGCACGTGGGCGATTGTCCAGTCGGTGTAATGCGAAAGCGCGTTGACGCTTTTGATCGAGAGCATTGGGCCTTCGAAAGTGGCCATCCCGTAAAACGTGATACCGACGACGAAGAACTTGAGGACCGGATCGGAAGCGACTTTATGCCAGGCGCCTCTTAGCGTCAAAAGGCCGTTGATCATCCCGCCCCAACTTGGCATCCAAAGCATGAGGGAAAAAATCATTCCCAACGATGAAGCCCAGGCAGCGATCGCGAGGTGGACCGGGTTGCGTGCCGAGGCGACACCCATGTC
>CAYSXI010000047.1:18213-29456 GCA_964434955.1 uncultured Pirellulaceae bacterium | reverse complement strand
CCATTTCGATGATTGCCCGTCCCAGCATTTCGCAATCGACTGTGGCAAGGTAGCCAGCAGAATCCGATACCAGATCGCAAGTGCGAGTGGGTGCAGCCATGGACGAGATATCGCCACCTTGAGCCGAAACCATGTCCAGGAACTTTTGATAGGCCTGCCCGGACTCAATGGCGTGTTCCAAACTCATTCTGGCTTCGGCGATCGAGTCGTGTTTGCCAACGGTAACCAGGACTTGAGCGCCGAGTGCCAGTACCAAGTCTCGTGAATCCGCCGGGCCCTCACCTTGAAGCAGCTGAATGGACTCCAGAATTTCGAGGGAGTTTCCAACAAAACTGCCGATCGGCTGGTTCATGTCGGTCAAAAGCGCAGATGTCTTGGTACCGAGTTCATTGGCAACACGGACGAGCATCTTGGCGAGAGCAGTCGCTTCCGCCTGGGTTTTCATGAATGCGCCCGAACCAAACTTGACATCCAGGACGAGCGCATCGAGTCCTTCCGCGAGTTTCTTGCTGAGGATGCTTGCGGTAATGAGTGGGATCGCAGGCACGGTCGCGGTGACATCCCGTAGGGCATAAAGTTTTTTGTCTGCGGGGGCGATCTCCTCGGTTGCACCTGAGATAACGCATCCAACCTCCCGTGTCAGTTTTTGAAATTCCAGAAGCGATAAATCGCAACGAAAGTTTTTGATTGACTCAAGCTTATCGAGGGTTCCTCCGGTAGGGCCCAGCCCACGCCCGGATATCATTGGCACATGAACGCCGCAACAAGCGAGTGCCGGAGCCAGCGGAATCGAGATTTTGTCACCGACGCCGCCGGTCGAGTGCTTATCGACTTTGGGAACATCATCCTCCCAAGCCATGGTTGTTCCGCTGTCACGCATGGCCTGGGTGAGGTCGATGATTTCGCGAAAGGTCATGCCGCGAAAGAAAACGGCCATGGCCCAAGCGGCCATTTGGTATTTGGGGATACGGTCGGCTGCGAAACCGTCAACGAGAAAGACAATCTCATCGGTCGACAGTTCTTTGCCTTCGCGTTTCGACTCGATGATATTCGCGACGTTCAAAGTGTCCTTCCGTTGCCGTGACAACCAATCCTAATTTTTCGATTCTTGAAACGAGAAAAGCTCGCTGCCATTTCGAATCAAAAGTTGCCCATCGACAAGTGCCGCAGCGTAGAGAACTTTCCCGGCGGCAGGCGCACCATTGCCGCCGGCTGCTCGGGGCGTTGGTTTCCAGAGTTCAGTCTTGGTGACCAGATCAAATTGATTCGATTTCTTGATGACGGCGACACGGCCATCTTTTCCAAAAAGGAAAATGTTTTCGCCCGCTTCAATGGGCGTTGCCCAGATGCTGCCGCTCGGTGAACGAGAAGTAAAAATCTCTTTGCCGGTTTCCAGGTCATGGCAGAAGACGGCACCTACGCGATTGACAAAGTAGGCGCGCCCATCGAATGCGACCGGAGACCCAAACGAACAGGTTGAGCCTTTCGATCGCCAGAGCCATTTGACGGAGAATGTGTCATCTTTCTTGACAATTTCCACGACGCCGTTTGAAGGGACTGGTTTTGTCGTGGTGCCACGGCCGGTCGAAGCCCCAACAAGCAGTCGGTTGTTTCCGAGTGGCATTGGAGTGGGGGTGGTGTTGTTTGCCAAGTCATCGAAAGTCCACAGCTGTTTGCCAGTCTCTGGATCGTAGCCGGCAATCTTACCGCTCGCACTTGCGACGAGGTGTTGCTTGCCTTCCACCTCGGCAAATCTCAAACTGCTCCATGTCGTGGAGCCGACTCCCTTGGACTTCCAAACGGTTTTGCCATCGGCCTTGTTTATGCTAAGCAAATAGGGATCGGTTTGCCTTTCGATCCAGACATAAACTCGATTTGCATCATGCGTGATCGAGGAAGCCAAGCCATGGCGGGCCTTGATTTCACCGTATTCTTTGACCAGATCCAGTTGCCATCGGATGTTTCCATCGTTGGACAGGGCGATTAGGTTTCCGCCTTCAAAAAAAGTAATGACACCGTTCTCGTCACATACCGGAGAAGGTGCTGCTCGAGAGATGTAGGTCGAACTTTTTTCTGGAGTGCTGTTCTTGAACTGTTTCGTCCACAGCTGTTTGCCCGTACTTCGGTCGACAGCGAAGACATGCAGGTTTTCCTTTTCGCCTCCGGAAACCGAAGTGAGGAAAATTCGATCTCCAAAAACGACCGGAGACGACTGGCCGTAGCCGGCGATCTCAAATTTCCAATTTAAGCTTTTCGATGACAGATCTGTCGGTGCTTTCTGGCTTTTGCTGGAATTGGAACCTCCATTTTGGAAAGAGGTCCAGTTTTCGTCAGCGATTGAGGACGATGAAAGGAGCAAGCAAGCTGCGAGTAGCAGGAGGGTGGAGAGCCGGATTCTCATTGAAAACCTGCGTATTGGGTGGACTTGTCGGTCGAGTTCGAATTCATTCCATTGTCGGAAATGCCGGCTGTGAATGCCAGCCCACAAAATCGACTCGATTGAACAAGTTGCCGCGACCGCAGGCCAAGGATCAGCGCCCGGAAAGGCAGCAGTTCTCCGGGCAGACGTCGTAAGGGCAGGGGAGTTCGCCCACGTGTTGTTTTTCAGCGCCTTCGGTACGCTCCTGAATCAACATGCGAATCATCGAGATGAAATCCGGATGTGTGCCGACGGTTTTCGCTCGAGCCATCTTGATCCCCGCTTCTTCGCTGGCTTCCTGGGCTTCCGTGTCGAGATCGAACAAGACTTCCATGTGATCGGACAAAAAGCCAACCGGCATGATGACAATGTTCTTGGTTCCTTCTTGTCCCAATTCTTCAATTCGATCGCAGACGTCCGGTTCAAGCCAGGGTTGATGCGGCGGACCGCTTCGACTTTGGAACACCAATTCCCAGTTGGCTTGGGGAAAGTGCTCGGCGACGAGCCGGGACGTTTCGGTCAGCTGATTCACATAATTGCAATTGTCGGCCATCGAAATCGGAATGCTGTGTGCGGAAAATAACAAGGTCAACGGAGCGTCCGAATCCAATTGCAATTCTTCAATCGCATCTCTCACGCGACTCACAGAGGCCTGAATGTACAAAGGATGGTTGTAAAACATCCGAAGTTTTTGAATGACGGGCGCGCCTTCCCCGGTATGAGCCTGAGCATCCGCGATGTTCTCGCGATACTGTCGGCAACCCGAGTAGCAACTGTAGGCCGACGTAAAAAAGGCCAACGAACGTTGGATGCCTTGCTTTTTCATTTCCGCGACCGTGTCGCTTAAAAAAGGGTGCCAATTACGATTGCCGACGAAAACGGGTAGATTGATGTCGTGCTCGCGAAGCTCCGATTCGATCGCCTGCTTCAGTTCGAGTACTTGCCGGTTGATTGGCGAGAATCCGTCAAAGTGGTAGTAGTGTTCCGCAACTTCCTCCAACCGCGCACGAGGGACATTTTTCCCTCGCAAAACGTTTTCAAGGAAAGGAATAACGTCCTCTTTTTTCTCAGGCCCCCCAAAGGAGACAATCAGGAGACTTTCAAAATTCTTGTGCGTTTTTTGCATCAAATATCGCCGGCAAAACGTTCTATTCTTAGAAACCTAACGTTTATATCTGGAAACACGGTCGACTGCGTCAAAAAGTCGCGGTGAACCAAATATCATTTTCGCTATAATAAGTTTTTACACATCCAAGGACGTTCTGAAATCGCCGATTGACTCATTTGTCCTAGGAAACGTCACAAACCCAACGGTGCTAACCGGCGAAAACAGGTCCAGGCAACGAGTAGAATTGACAGGAATCAATGAGCCTGATTTGTCTCAGTTATTCACATCAGCATGTTCCCATCGCGTTTCGCGAGCGTGTGCATTTTGATCAGGATGCGCTAGCCAACGCATGTGCACGGTTTCGCTGTGGAAGCGATCAACCTTCTTGGCTCCTCGAGTTCATGGTTTTGTCGACCTGCAATCGAACGGAAGTCTACGCCTTCACGAATCTCGAACAGGAATTGGATTTTTCGGCGGTCAAGAATGAGCTGTTGAGTTTTGTTTCGGCTGCAAGGGGCATTGCCGTAACTGAATTGTCCGAAAACGCTCGCTGGTATTTGGGGACCGAATCGGCCAAACATCTTTGCCGAGTTACCTGTGGGCTGGAATCGCTTGTTCTCGGCGAGCCGCAGATTCTGGGCCAGGTAGGTGACGCGCTTCGCATGGGTCTGATCATGAACTCGGCGGGGACGGTTCTTCAACAACTATTTCAAACGGCCATCAAATCCGGTCGACGAGCCCGCCACGAAACGGGAATTGCCCAGAACTCTTTGAATGTCTCCACGGTTGCCGTGAATACCGCTCAGAAGTGTTTGGGTTCCCTGGAAAATAAAACGGTCGTCGTTCTCGGCGCCGGCGAGATGGCCGATCTGGCCATCCACCAGCTGCGACAACTGGGAGTCAGTGAACTTCTTGTCGTCAATCGAACGCTGGAAGCCGGAAAGCAGCTGGCCGAAAAGCATGGTGGAGAGGCATTCGTTTTTGAGCAGATGCCTCATATTCTTCCCAAGGCAGACGTGCTGATCAGTTCGACGGGTGCACCGCATACGTTGATCGAAAAGAAAATGGTTCAAATGGCGATGGATGTGCGTGGTGGCAAGCCAATGTTCATTCTCGACATCGCGGTTCCTCGCGATGTGGCAGCCGACGTTCAAGAAATTGAAAACGTAGAACGCTGTGACATCGATGACCTTCACATGGTCACGGGGCAATCGGCCCAATTGCGCGAGAACGAAATTCCGCAAGTGGAATCGCTTATCGAACAAGAGCTAGATGGATTTCTTCGTTGGCTTCGCAGCATCGGCGTGGAATCGATCATTTCAGATTTGCGAAAGAAGACGGATGAGATTCGCGATCAAGAATTAAAACGATTGAAGAAACTGTTGCCGGAGTTGTCTTCAGAACAATTGGAAATCATTTCAAGATTTTCGAATTCGCTCACAAAGAAGATATTGCATGACCCGACGGTGCAGCTTCGAGAACTTCATGGTACTCGCGAGGGTATCGGCCACGCCGATGCGGTCCGAGACTTGTTCAAACTCACCATCGAGCCAGCGAACGAGCCAGCGAACGAGCAAGCCGCAACAGCTCCAGAATCAGGAACATCTGCATTCAAAGAAGGGCCAGATTCGGCGAGGCTCCTGAATTCAACCGAGGTCCTGGCGGATCAAAAGAGGTTCGCTGATTGATGTCCGAATCCAACGACGGGCTGACGCTGCGTTTTGGTACAAGAAAATCGAAACTTGCGCTTTGGCAGACCCACGCCGTCAAGGAAGCGATTGAAGCGCAACACCCGTCCGTGAACTGTGAAGTCGTCGAATTCTCGACACGCGGTGACAAGATTCTGGATCAGCCCTTGCCTGAAATCGGCGGCAAAGGACTGTTTACTCAAGAGTTGGACGAAGCCATTCTCAGTGGTGAAATCGACTTGGCAGTCCATAGTCTCAAGGATTTGCCGACCGATCCCACCGAAGGACTGTCAACGGTTCCTCTTTTGGAACGCGAGATCGCAAACGACGTGTTTATCTCGCGCGATAAGACACCGTTTTCCGAAATGCCGGCGGGAGCGCGGATTGGAACCAGCAGTCCGCGACGACGTTCGCAATTGCTGTTGCTACGCCCGGACATCGAGGTGGTTGATATTCGAGGAAATGTCCCAACGCGCATTGATAAAGTTGATCAGCAAATGGTTGATGGAGTCGTGTTGGCGGCGGCGGGTGTATTGCGAGTTGGGATGGAAGATCGAATCGCCAGCACATTTTCTTTTGAGGAGATGATTCCTGCGCCTGGGCAGGGCATGATTGCCGCAACTTTGCGTTCCGACAATAAAGCGCTTCGCGAAATTTTGGAGGCGCTGCGAAGTGAGGATGAGGCCTGCGAAGTTGCTTTGGAGCGGGAGTTACTTGCGGCGATTGGCGGGGGATGCTCGCTTCCTTTCGCAAGTCGGGCAGAAAGCAAAGAAAAAAACTGTCGTCTGGTGGGGCGGATCGTTTCTCCGAATGGTCATCAGGCCCTCACGGTCGAACGTTATTCTTTGGGCCCGGACGGATTAGTTCAAGAAGTTTCTGAAGCGTTGAAGGCGCATCAAGGGCTTGATTTGCTTTTCCGAGAGGACGCTGAATCCGTTTGCCGAATGCCGCTCGCCCGGAAGAACATTTTGGTGACTCGCGGCGGACGACAATCGGGCAAGTTTTGTCGAATGTTGGCCGAGCGCGGTGCAAACCCGATCCCGATCCCACTTATCCGATTCACCAATTTGATGGACGCTTCGAGAGCGGACTCGTTGGTCGCCGAATTGGAAAAATCGGATTGGCTTGCGTTTACCAGCCTGAATGGCGCGAGATTCATCCTGGAAAAATGCGGGTCGGAAGTCATTCCTCGCTCGGTGAATGTTGCCTGTGTTGGGGGGAAGACGGCGGAGTTTTTGACGCGTTCTGGCGTGGAAGCGGATTTTGTACCGAGCCAATTCAACGGCACGACACTTGGCTTGGAACTGCCGGCCGAACCAGGGCAGCGCGTGCTGATTCCCGGCCCGGTGGAATTTGAAGATAAGCTGCCCAATGCTTTGGTATCGCGAAATATCGACGCGGTTCCCTTTACCGTGTATCGAACGGAGCAGGTCACGATTCGTGAAGAAGCGCTCGCGATCGTGAAAGAAAATGTCGATGTGATTACTTTTGCCAGCCCTTCTGCGGTTAATAGCTTCGTGGCTCAGTTTGAAGACGCCAAAGAAATTTCGAACCGTTGTGTCATGGCTTGTATTGGTCCGACAACCCAAGAGCGTGCACATGAACTGGGCCTGACCATTCAAGTTTTGCCGGAACAATATACACTGGAAAGTTTGATTTCCGGTTTGGAAGAATTTTTTGCCGACGAGACTCAACATTGAACCACGATTCATCTTCATCGAATGCCAGACAGCAAGGGAGTGACCCGGCCAGGCGGCCCCGTCGCTTGAGGCTGTCTCCAGGGATTCGGCGAATGCTTCGCCAGGTTCACTTGAGAGCGGATGATTTCATTTATCCGGTTTTTGTAACGCACGGCAAGAATGTCAAAAGTGAAATCGCCTCGATGCCCGGGCAGTATCAACTTTCGCTCGATCGCCTCGAAGAGGAAATGGAACAAGTTGCTGTTCGAGGAATTCCAGCCGTCATGTTGTTTGGAATTCCCGAACAGAAAGATGCTCATGGTTCGGATGCTTATGATGGCAAAGGAATCATCCAGGAAGCGATTCGTACCATCAAGAAACGGTTTCCGCACTTGGTTGTCATTGGCGATGTATGTCTTTGCGAATATACCGATCACGGGCATTGCGGGATCATCAACAAAACGTCGAGCGAGAGCCGGGAGAACTTGCCGGGCGATTACTTGCTGAACGACGAAACGAATGCACTATTACAACGAATCGCATTGGCGCAAGCCGAAGCCGGTGCTGATATCGTTGCGCCCAGTGGAATGATTGATGGAATGGTGGCGGCCATTCGTACCGCTTTGGATGCGAATCATTTTGAGCATTTGCCGATCATGTCCTACAGCGTGAAATACGCTTCGGCATTCTATGGCCCTTTTCGGGACGCAGCCGACGGCGCGCCTCAGTTTGGGGATCGGGAGTCTCATCAAATGGATCCCGCCAATCATTCGCAGGCATTTCTGGAAGCGGACCTGGATGTCCATGAGGGGGCGGACTTTTTGATGGTCAAGCCAGCATTGGCTTACCTGGATGTGATTCGGGATTTGAGGCATCGCTACCCGCAGGTGCCTCTAGTTGCTTACAACGTCAGTGGCGAGTATTCCATGGTCAAAGCCGCTGCGCAAAAGGGTTGGATCGACGAGAAAAAAATCGTGTTGGAGAGTTTGGTCGGCATGAAACGAGCAGGTGCCGATTTGATTATTTCCTATCACGCGAAAGATGTTGTGGATTGGATAAACGAATGAAAGAAGTAACTCAGGAAACGCGGCGGGCAATCGACACGGATTCCCTCGCACAAATTGATATTAGTGAGAAGGGACGCAGCGAAGAAGGTAAGCCGATCTCGTTGGATCGTCGCCTGTTCATGCAATTCATGGCCTTCGGTAATTGCCATCAGCCGGAAGCGGTAATCGATAAACTCACCGCGAACTCAGCGAAGGCTGTCCTTTACCAGGACGTCAATGATCCCTTGGGCATCGGCTTGCTCTCCTATTGCGAGGATCCTGCCTACCTGGTTAACGAGATTCAACCCCTTTTTTTGCTTGGGGAATTGCGTGACCTGGTCATCAAGCACGAGTACACGATGCTGGGCCGGACCTACTCCATCGGGTACGAATCGGATCTCGAGGACGTCTTGATCGATCGGCCGATTCAAAGAATCTGCAATCCCGAAACGCCCTGGGCTGTCTGGTATCCACTTCGGCGTCATGGTTCCTTCGAACGGCAGTCGAAAGAAGATCAGCGGAAAATGTTGATGGAACATGGCGGGATCGGAATCGCCTACGGGAAATCCGACTTGGCTGTCGACATTCGCTTGTCGGGGCACGGACTCAATAAGGAAGATCACGACTTCATCATCGGGCTGTTGGGGAAGGATTTGTTCCCACTTTCCGCGCTGGTTCAACACATGCGGCGAACCCGTCAGACCAGTGAATTTATCCAGAACATGGGACCGTTTTTTATCGGTCGTTCGATTTGGCAAACCAACCAACAGTTGAAGGTGGTTGCGGATGACTGAGACTCCCCATCCAAACGTTGAGCTTCGCAACTGCCGGTTTTTGAAGGCATGTCGAAGAGAACCCGTCGATTGCACGCCGATTTGGTTGATGCGACAGGCGGGACGGTACATGCCTGAGTACCGGGCGATTCGTGAAAAGAACACGATGCTCGAAGTAATCAACTCGCCGGAGTTGTCTGCCGAAGTGACGCTGCAGCCGATCAACAAGTTTGACCTGGACGCGGCAATCATGTTTTCCGATATCCTTCCACCGCTCGTTGGAATGGGTTTGGATTTGGATTTCGTAAAAGGATCAGGTCCGCTGATTTCCAATCCAATTCAATCGGCCGAAGATGTTGCGAAACTTACCGATCAGGATGTTCTGGAAACCATGGGCCCGACTTTGGAAGCCATCCGGTTGGTGACTCGGGAGTTGACGCCGCGAGGCATTCCTTTGATCGGGTTTGCCGGTGCGCCGTTCACATTGGCTTGCTACGCGATTCAGGGTAGCGGCTCAAAGATGTACGAAAAAGCAAAAGGGTTCATGTATTCGCACCCGGATGCTTGGAAAAACCTCATGTCCAAGATGGCCGGGATTGTTGCCGAATACATGATCGGCCAATACCAGGCAGGCGCCGTTGCGCTGCAGCTTTTCGATTCCTGGGCCGGAGTATTGTCTCGCGCTGACTATCAGAGATTTCTTCAGCCCTACAACCGAATGGTCTTTGAAAAAGTGGCCGAGTCCACGGACGTACCGCTAATCAACTTTTCGACAGGTACCGGAACCCACACCGAGACAGTTGCGGAAACCGGCGGTTCGGTGGTTGGAGTGGATTGGCGTTTGCCGATCGACGAGATGGCCGAGAAGATCGGAGACTCGCAGGCGATTCAAGGGAACCTTGACCCCACGTTACTGCTTGGGCCCTGGTCGGAAATTGAATCGGCCGCCTCGTCCATTTTGGAAAAGGCGCCTTCGCAGGGGCATGTTTTCAATTTGGGACACGGAATTCTGCCACCGACGCCCATGGAATCGGTCACTCGATTGGTTGATTTTGTTCACGAGAAAAGTTCTCGTTGATTTCTGAGCGGCTCCAGGTAATTCAAATCTCGTATGACGCATAAGCCTGAATTGATGACAATCGCCGTGGTTGGCGGCGGAATCAGCGGGTTGGCGGCCGCCTTTTACTTGGAAAAATTCGCGCTTGCGCACGGGCACCGCGTCGCGATTACGTTGTACGATTCGGGCGACGCCGCAGGCGGAAAAATAAGGACCCGACGTCACGACGATTTTGTTTTCGAGTTGGGCGCGGAGAGTTTCCTTTCTCGCAAGCCGGCTGGCGTCGAACTCTGCCGGGAACTTGGAATCGAAAAGGAGTTAATCGGAACAAGACCTGAGCACCGCAAGACATTTATCTGGCGCGAGGGCCGGTTGTTTCCGCTGCCGACGGGGCTTTCCGGATTTGTCCCGGGTAAACTTTCCGGCTTGATTCAAACACCGCTATTGTCGCCAATGGGCAAAGCTCGAGCGGCGATGGACTTTGTGTTGCCGGCTTCCAGGTCGTTGAAAGATGAGTCGCTTGCATCATTCATTTCTCGAAGGCTGGGAAGGCAGGCTTACGCGCGATTGGTCCAGCCCTTGCTTTGCGGGATCTACTGTGGCGATGGTGATCAGTTGAGCCTCGCTGCGACCTATCCCGAGTTTCGAAAACTTGAGCAGCAGCATGGCAGTCTGATTCGCGGTTTGCGGACTCGAGCGGCGGAGGCCGATTCGAATGGCGGAAAACCATTGCCACCATTTGTGACCTTTCGTCGAGGAATGTCGACGCTCGTTGATGCGGTTCGGACCAAATTTCGGTCGACGCAGATCCAGTCAGGCCATCGAGTTGAGTCCGTGACCCGTGCCAATGGAAAATGGAATTTGCAGATTTCGGAACAGGGGAGAGAGACCTTCGACAAGGTCGTTTTGGCGACGCCTTCCTATGTCAGTTCGGAGATGTTCAAGGATTTCGATGACCGTCTTTCGAGTTGCCTGAATGAAATTCAACACGTAACGACCGCAACCATCAATCTTTGCTTCGACAAGAAAACACTGGGGCACGAATTGGACGGATACGGTTTTGTGATTCCATCGGAACAACAAAATGAATTGACGGCAGTCACCTGGACCTCGTCCAAGCACTTTGATCGGGCGCCGGGCGAAAGTGCCTCGATACGCGCCTACGTTGGCAGGGCGGGAGCCGAACTTCGCGTCGATCGTGATGACGATGAGCTCGTGCATTCGGTTTTGGGTGACCTGAAGCGAACGATGGGCATTGAAGCCAAGCCGATCGCGAGCGTCGTACAGAAATGGGTCCAAGGCTCACCACAGTACACGATGGGGCATCTTGGACGCCTCGAAAGAATTGAAGACGCGTTAAAAGGTTATTCGGGCATTGAAATGTGTGGTAGCTCTTATCGCGGAGTCGGAATCCCGGACTGTATCGCCGACGGCAAACGCGCGGCCATGCGGTTGTTGGACATCGAAAAGTAG
>CAYSXI010000047.1:0-18174 GCA_964434955.1 uncultured Pirellulaceae bacterium | reverse complement strand
AGGAAGCGAAAGAAATATTCCCCGGCGGAGTGCAGTCGCCCGTCCGCGCCTACCGCTCCGTCGGAGGCGTTCCGCCTTTCCTGCAGGCGGGTTCGGGCGCTCGCGTGACGGACGTGGATGGAAAATCTTATATTGATTACGTTCTGTCCTACGGGCCCTTGGTTGTCGGGCACGCCAATCCGCGTGTCGTTTCGGCGATCCAACAGGCGGCAGAAAACGGAACCAGTTTCGGCGCGCCGAGCGAACCATCCTTGAAGCTTGGTCGAAAAATTCAAGCACGGATGCCTTCGCTTGAAATGATGCGTTTCGTGAATTCCGGAACGGAAGCGACGATGACAGCGCTGCGCTTGGCACGTGCGTTTACTGGACGCAGCAAGATCATTAAGTTCGAAGGCTGTTATCACGGCCATGCGGACATGCTTCTTGTCCAGGCAGGTTCCGGTGTTGCGACGCTGGGACTTCCCGATTCTCCAGGCGTTACGCAAGCCACGACCGCGGACACACTGGTTGCTGAGTTCAACAAACTGCAATCGGTCGAGCGCCATTTCGAAAGTGTTGGAAGTGAAATTGCCGCGGTGATCGTGGAACCGGTCGCCGGCAATATGGGATTGGTCCTTCCAGAAAGTGGTTTTCTTGAAGGGCTGCGAGAGCTTTGCAATCAACATCAGGCGCTTTTGATATTTGACGAAGTCATGACGGGATTCCGCGTTGGACCGGGCGGAGCCCAAGAAAGATTTGGTGTCCGACCGGACCTGACGACCTTGGGAAAAGTAATCGGAGGTGGCTTGCCGGTCGGTGCGTACGGAGGAAGACGGGACGTGATGGAAATGGTCGCCCCGTTGGGAGACATGTACCAAGCGGGGACCTTGTCGGGGAATCCATTGGCAATGTCGGCGGGCATCGCAACGCTTGAACTCCTTGCCGAACTTGAACCCTGGGATCAGTTCGAGTCGCTTGGAAAGGAGCTGGATGTTGGGATTGAACAAGCGGCAAAACAGCATGGCGTCGAGTTGTGCACGGTTCGCTGTGGAAGCATGTCCGCGATCTATTTTGCCAAGGAAGCACCGAAAAACTGGAATGAAGTCAAATCGACGAACGCAGGCAATTTTAAGGCCTTTTTCCATTCGCTTTTGGAACAGGGTGTGATGTTGGCGCCTTCGCCATTCGAAGCAGCGTTTATTTCCACGGAACATCGCGAAGCGGAAATTGGCTTTACCATTCAGGCCGCCGCCAAGGCGTTTCAAGGCTTAACGGCCTAGAATTGTCGCTTTGTGAAAGGGCTCTCGCCAGTCGTTTCCGAGCGTCGCGTTCTCAATTCGTTGTGTCACGGCTGATTTCAAGAAGCCTTTGACCGAATCGTTTTTTCAACAGAGCAATTCCCCAGGGAAAATTACAGTCTCGACCTGACTCATGTGAATCAACGGAAAGACCCATCCAAGCACGACGCGCAAACGAGTGGTTCCGACCCTAAATGCTGGCACGACGCGCAAGCGAGTGGTTCGCCAAAAATCCACGACCCAAAGCCATACAAGCACGAAGCGCTAGCGAGTGAATACCCGGCTGACTGACCTGTGCAACCTTCGGCTTCACCAGCAGCCCATCCAAGCACGACGCGCAAACGAGTGGTTCCGACCCTAAATACAAGCACGAAGCGCAAGCGAGTGGTTCCTTGGAATCACCAACCACTTGCTAACCCCACGATCCTTTAAATCTCCTGCGCGGCGATTCGCGACAAGGTAAATTCCCCGGCAACTTTGGCGTCACGCTTTGCACGCCCACAAGAATTGGTTCGCACGTTTCTGACGACCGAACGGGGATCTCGAGCTCTCTCGCCCGTCACTTTTGACCCTTGTAAAGCTTTTTCGTTTCTTCGTGAATCATTCCGGAAATCGCAAACAGGAATGCACCGAAAATCACAATGGCCAGGGCGACAAAACGGGAAGTTGAACGGTCAAGATACTCGCCAGCTAAGCTCGTGCTGCCCATGAATACGGCTCCGGCAGCAAAGAAACAGAACATGCCGCCAATCCGCAATCCCATCCCAAGCGGCGAATGGGGCGTCGTATCCTTAGTTGATTCGACCGCTTTCTCGACTCCTTCAATGGCGTCGCTGATGCTCTCGCCAATGTCCTTTCCTTGATCTTTCTTTTTGCTATCCGGATCAAAAATCGAAAGGTAAAACCCCCACATGGCGAACAAGAATGCGCCCGTAAAGATCAAGAAAAATCCGCCGGTGCGCAAATGGGTTTCGCTCAACCACTCATTTTCAAATTTGAGTCCGCTAAGCACGATCAGCAGAACGCCGCCAATGCAGAACATTAGTGCGAGGCCAACATAAAAAAGCTGACCAATCTTGTTAAAATTGGTGCTGAAGGGTGTCGATGCGATCGGCCCATGTGAAACCAGGGATTGGACCCCCGTCTTGAAATCGTTTGCGTGTTGGAAGCGCAGGGTCGGATCCTTCTCCAACGCACGCAGGACGATTTCATCCAAACGAACGTCGACTTGGACTTTTTGCGAAGGCGGAGCGAAACGTCCCAACGGCAATTCGCCGGTCAGCATCTCGTAAATGACCACGCCCAGCGAATAGATATCCGCGCGGTGGTCAACTTCCATCGGGCGCTCACGTTGTTCTGGCGCCATGTAATTCAACGTCCCCATGACTTGCTGCGTATGGGTCAACGTCAAGTTTTGGGTATTGCCAGTAAGCTTTGCGAGTCCAAAATCGGCGATCTTGATTTGTCCATCTTGGGATAGCAGAATGTTTTCGGGTTTGATGTCGCGATGCACAACGCCCCGATCATGGGCATACTGCAGGGCATCGCATAGCTGCGGGATCAGCTGCATGGCTTCTTGCGGTTGCAGTTTTGTGTTTTGAACCAGCTGCCGCAGATTCAAACCATCGACCAGTTCCATGGTCAGAAAAAAGTATTTGCCGCGCTGCCCGAAATCATGAATCGCGATAATGTTGGGATGATTCATCATCGCCATCGCTCGGGCTTCGCGGGAAAATCGTTCTTCAAACGCTGGATCATCGCGTAGGCTGGGCGAGAGGATTTTCAACGCGACTTCGCGTCCCAGGTTTCTTTGGCGGGCGCGGTAAACGTAACCCATACCGCCTTGCCCGATCACATCGACAATTTCCAGTTCCGGAAAAAGGGACTGAATATCCATCGGTTTTGGAGGTGCGGCGGCGGCTTCGTGATTGATGGTCGGTTGCATATGGGGATCCTTTTCAACCTTGGCGGCCCCCAGCAGGCATCGCGGACACATTTGCCCGACGGCAGGGTCAAATTCGCTTCCACATTCGGGACATTGATTCGCGAGTACCATGAGTTTTCCGGATTGATTTAGTTGGATTTTGGCTTGGTTATTGAGGTAATCAGGAAAAAGGATCCAGAGTTACAGAAAAAATTGAAATTTTCTTGTACCCGAAAATGGCAACTCTTTTTGTGAAGACGGCGATATTCGTGGCGTCACTCAAAGTGATTCCATTAACTGCTGAAGTTCTTCGTCCAAGTCTGCCGGATCATTAAGTGTTTCGGCAACCAGGGCCCGGATTTGGTTTCGATACTTTTCACGAAGTCGATGGATTGCCACTTTGATGGCGGTTTCGGTCAGCCCCAATGTTTCAGCCACTTCGGCGTAACTGGGCGGGACAACACCTGGAGAAATGTAAGTCTTGAGCGATTCGAATAGTCGCGTCTTCCCGTTCTCGGAATATTCGAGTTCCAGGTTTTTGATCGCGGTGTGCAGCAAGGTAAGAGCCCAACGACGATCGAATAGTCTTTCTGGCGTCCAACCATCGACGGGTTCGTTTTGGTATCGAGATTCGCCTTCTTCGAAGGAAAGCGAAAACACCTTCAGGTCGCCGCCCCGTTTCTTCGCCTTCTGGGCTGAGTTCCAATTGGCGGCGAATTGACGAAGCGCGTGCATCAGGAACCAACGAAACCGGCCGCGTTCGGGATCAACGATTTGCAAAACGTTCTTTTCGATCAGGCTTGCGAAAAAATCCTGAGTGAGGTCCTGGCAATCGGATGGTTCGTATCCTTTGCGTCGGAGATAGGCGTAAGCCGGGTACCAGTAGCTTGCGCAAAGACGTTCCATGCAGGCCCGCCAATCGGAATTTTCATCACTGCCGTTCTCCTGCTGACGAGCATTCATGACCACACTCCACTGTGTGGTTTGCCATCTCGGAATGGGGGAGTCGCCGGAACGTGTCATTTTGCGGAATTTCGTGTCACGGTTTCGTATCTTGGTCGATTTTGCTGTTTTTTACCTGTTTTTACATCCAGGGATCAAGGGACAAGTCATCGCCAAAAAAAGGCCGGCGCGTTAAAATGAACACCCCAAGCCGGTTCCATCAATATCGAACCTCAAGATGTCGATGATGGTTAACCTGCACTTAATTTTAGTCGCGCTATCTGCTTGTTCCGAGCAGCTCACTTTGGGCCTCAACCTTAGGCTCCAATTTATCGTCTAGCTGATTTATTCGGTAATCCAAATGCTAAAAACACCAGAATCTGAAACTGCCACTGACAACAGCAATCCAACCGCCGAAGCACCAACCGATGGTAACGGGAAATCCGGCAAAGACGCGGTAGCGATGATTCTGCAACAGGCAGGCAAGTCGTCGGATCAAATCGCCGCGTTGGCGACCCTGGATGCGGCGGACCGATCTGCCGAAACTCAGTTCAGCGGCGAAGCGCCAACCATTGCATCCTTGTTTGGGCCTGGGAAAGCACGCGAATTCGACGCGGGCAAGTTTTCGCCATCTGCCGAGGTGGCCGAAGTCATGGGCACCTGTATGCAGTTCCTGCTTGAGCGGAAAAAGAACGATACGCTCTGCGATCATGAAAAGATGCTGTTCCACACGGACACGATCAAGGGTTTGGCGGAACGTGGCTTTTTCGGACTTGCGATTCCAAAGCAGTACGGCGGCAGCGGCGCCAAACTCGGCGACCTCGGTCCTTTGCTTCGGGCATTGACTTTTATTCATCCGGATCTCGCCATCATGTTTGAGGTCCACAACTTCCTCGGCCCGGTCACACCGATCCTTGACTTCGGAACCGAAGCACAGAAACAAAACTTCCTGCCGCGAATGGCGAAGGGCGAATTGCTCGGTTCATTCGCGTTGACCGAGCCTGGGGTCGGAGCGGATCCCAGTCGGTTGTCGATGACGGCCCGCCTGGAAGGCGATCAATATATCGTCAACGGAGTGAAGTGGCCGATCACGAATGTTATATATGGCGGCATCTGCGTCTTGATCGTGAAGCTTGAAGGACACGATCTGAAACCGGGGCGCGATTCCGGAATGATTGTTTTCGAAGTGCCGCCAGCGGACAACGCAAACTTCAAGATGAAACGTAATGACTTGACGGCCTTCGACTATCTGTGGAACGCCCGTTTTCGCTTGATCGATTGCCCGATTCCGGCCAGTTCCCTATTGGGGCCGCCGAGCAAAGGGCTCGCTCAAGCATTTAGTTCGTTGGCGAAAGGGCGTGGCGGCATCGGCGTTAACAGTGCCGCGAAGACGTTCAAGCTGATCGCTCAAGTGGTACTCGATCCGGAAGTGCAACAAAGCGTGAGCGAAGGCCAGGAAGCCAGTGACCAGGTCGACGACGATCGATTTGAGCCCGATGGCGGCGGCTGGACCTCTTTCCGCAGCACATTCGGAAAGCCCATTGGTTGTTCCAAGCGAATTCAAACCTGGCTGGGGCGCTCGACGGTTCGTGGACTCGCCGGCCGAGTTCTCGGTGACTTGTGTTTCCGTTTGGCGGCCAATGGTGTGCGGGACGAAACCCAGGGGATGATCGCAAAGGTCTATGCGACGAAAGGTCTGCTGCAGACAGCGATCAACTGTTATCAGATCCAGGGCGGTCGTTCGGTGCACACGGATGAGAAACGAAAATTCACTCGTTTGATGGCGCAAAAGGGCTTTACGCCCGGTACGGATTCCAAGTCGGTTACGGGTCACGAACCGACGATGCCGGAATTCCCGATCGAAAACTACATCGGTGAGAACATGCACGAGTTCACCATCGCAACGGTTTACGAGGGTCCGAATCCGGTTCTTGCCGACGTCGGGGCTCCCAATGCGATGACTCGAAACATTCGCGCCGAGTACCTGGAGCCGATTGGCGTGGCCGAGGTCAACGGTAGTTTCGGTTTGATGCCGAAAATGAAGTTTGGAATGTTCATTGCCAAGTCGGTCATGGGTTCGGTTTTTGGCGGGGTGGATATGTCGGGCGTCGACAATTTGTTCGACGAGAAAGAGCTTTATGTTCGCCGCGCGTTGAAACGGAACCGGGTCTTGGGGCGTCGGATCTTGATGATCATTGCCAAGTATCAAAAGTCGTTCATGGATCAGTGTTACTTGCTTGGTGACGAAGGCGGGATTTTTGATCAGCTTTGCCACAACCTTGCGTCGCTTTGTTTTGCCTTGTCGATGGACGAAGCCCATCCTGAGTATTTGCGGGTTGCCGCGGCTTTGGATCTGGAAGCGAAAATTCGACTTCGAGGCGATGAGTGTTCCGCCGAGTTGCAAAAGCATTGGTCCGAGATCGGCAAACTCATGATGAACAAGAATTCCAAGTTGCATCGTGATTTGATTTCCGAAATGCAAGTCAATCCGATTCCATTGGATCCGCGATTCGTCGACCGTTACATTTAGGCATGGGTTTGACAAGGTTCGGGGCGTCTTTTTGGTCCCGAACCGATGAGGGCCGACGTTGATTGGCGGTTGCCGCGGGTTTCGGTAGTTTGGGCCGGTGTCGAACCACTCGCTAGCGCTTCGTGCTTATATAGGGGATTGCGTTAGGTTCTTCTGTCGAACGTATCTCGCGCTAATTGGTTGTGTGGGGCGGAAGTGTTGATTTGAGCGCGTATGGATCCACTCGCTAGCGCTTCGTGCTTGTATTGGCTTTTAGTCGTGGATTTTCTGGCGAACCACTCGCTTGCGCTTCGTGCTTGTATTTTTTTTTCCGGGGGCCTGAAGCCCAGTTTGCCAACGCTGTCGCGATTTCAGATGCAAAAGACCGGGGGGGCACGCGCCGTTATTTGGATACAAATTCGTTACTAATTGTGATTCGGTTCTAGGTTGTGAGCGCAAGCCTGATTGGGACCGCGCCTTGAATTTTGAAGCTGTTGAATCTTGATGACGCTTTGAATCTTGATGACGCTTTGAAACTTGATGGTGTATTGAACCCGGTTTGTGTTTTCTTGATTGTGGATTGTGGATTGTGGATTGTGGATTGTGGTTTGAGGTTTGAGGTTTAAGTGTGGTTTGTGTTTTTATTTGGTCATACAAGCACGAAGCGCGAGCGAGTGGTTAAAGCGCCACCGAGTCAACAACCGGCACCGAGTCAACAAACCGCCCCGAGAAAACAAAAACATCCGCTTTTTCGCCCCGGCGAGCCGGGAATTTACATCCACCAAAGCTTGGATTCCCAATTCCATCCACTGGATCCGCTTTTCAAACCTTCCTTTCGACAATCCATCCCGGTTCGCCACGAAATCCACTCAACGAACCACCGAACCATCTCACTCGACGCAATGAAACGTTTACAATGTGCTTTTGGAACTCGAGAACATCGACGAGGCAAAAATGAATCGAAATTTGGCGGCTCCGATCTGGGTTTTGGGAATTCTGTTCTTTCTGCTCGTTTTTGAGGCTCCGAATTGCCCGGCTCAGGATGTTGTTTCAGCAAACCGAAAGAAGGCGGCAAAGTTGATCGATGCCTACATTGATCGCCGCCATGATGGAACGCACCAGGAAACGATCGCGTTGTTTTATCAGCTGAAGCAATTGGGCTTCGAATCCGCAAGCGAATTGGAGTCCCTGCTGCGGGGCCCGCGGGCGGCTTATCCGGACACCGAGCCCTACCTGGGAAAGACCACGGCCCATGACGTGGAATGTTTGCATGTCGACTACGCATCCAAGTTCCTGATGTTTGTTCCGAAGGAGTTGGATACCAAAAAACCGGTTGCGTTGGTGGTCGTTGGCCATGGCGGTAACTCATCAATGAGTCCGGAACGCGCCGAATCGACCGCGAAGATGTACTTGCAAATCTACGCCCGTGGTATGCACAAAGAAATGAATGCCATCCTGGTCGCGCCCTGTTCGTCGCGAGGTTGGGGGCATATTGGAAACTCGCTGATATTTTCAACGATCTCCAAAGTCCAGCGTCTGTTCCCGGTAAACCCGGATCGCATTTATATCACGGGTCAATCCATGGGCGGGCATCTGTCCTATCGCGCGGCGTTGAGCTTGCCGGATCGATGGGGAGCCGTGTCACCCCACAGTGGTGGTTATGATTACGTGGCCAAGAAAGCAATTGGCAACTTGATCAATGTTCCAGGCTACGCCATTTGGGGAGTCCGCGAGCCTTACGGAATCAACAAGGACAATCGCACGAACAAAAAATGGGGCGAGCTTAACAAGCTCGATTGGAAGTTTGTTGAAAAGAACGGCGGTCACACGATCTATTCGGATGAGTTGCCGAAAGTTGCCAAGTTTTTCAATGACCATCCGCGCGATATGTATCGCAAAAAAGTTTACATGCGACAGGGCGGCGCGATGAAGTTTATCAAAACCTGGCAAATCAAAACCTGGCCCGATCACAAAGTTTACGCGGACGAGAAGCCATTGCGTTGGAATATGCGGCATTGGATTGAAGTGGAGCCGCGAGAAGATTCGAAGGAACCGCAAACCATTCTGGCGGAGAATCTTGGGGAGAATCGAATCAAGATCACCAGCCAGAATGTCCGACGCTTGTATGTTTACCTGCATCCCAAGATGGTCGACATGAACAAGCCCGTTGAAATCAAGGTCAACGGGAAAGTGATGTTCCATTCACAACCGAAAGTTGATCCTCGACTCATGTTTCAACGGGCTCGAGAATTTGACGATCGAGGTCGGGCCTATTGGTCGATGATTGATCTTAAATTCGACACCGATCAGGAAGTCCCAATGGGGCTGTCCGAAGAGTCCAACTAGTTCGTTTGTTTCTTTTTGTTCTGCTTCTTTTTCCGGCGGGGCCATTGGGGTGCTCCGCCCGAATAGGGCTGTTCATCAAAGAATGATCCGTTCCCTTCGATTCTTGGGTCCTTTGCATTTTTCAATTCGGCGGTCAACTTTTCCGAAAGTTCTTTGCGGATCTTTTGGTAGGTTTCCTGGTTGATCACATTTCGAACTTGATCCGGATCGTTCTTGAGATCGTAGAGTTCTTCGGCGCCCCGTTTCGCAAAGCAGATCTGATAGAGTTTTTTGTAACGCGGGTCATCTTTCAGGTCCCAGAGTTCCATTTTCGTTGGGCCATTGTCGCAGTCGGCCAACCAGGCCTGCCCCCGCTGCGCGTTGTTGAAATCCGGAGTTCCTGCTGGCCAGCGATCCGGTTCGAAATTGCGGACGTAGAGATAATCTTGAGTTCGAATGGCCCGGACCGGGTACCCGCCCTGATTACCTTTTGCTTGAGCCACCGTGTGCCGCTCCCTGCCAACAAGAACGAACTTGCGAGACGAGTCGACGATCCCCGTTTCTTTTGAAGATAGAATTGGCCAAAGGCTTTTCCCGGTCATCGCGGTGGGGATGTCCAAACCGGCTGCCTGTAAAAAAGTCGGAGCCACGTCCGTCAAAGAAACAAGGTCAGCGGAATTCCTGCCACCAACAACATTGGGTCCCATCACGGCAAATGGCACGCGGGTTCCGGAATCGTGGACGTTGCCCTTGCATCTCGGAAACGGCATGCCGTGATCGCTGGTCATGATCACGATCGTGTTTTCGAGCTCACCCATCTCCTTTAACTTTTTCAGCAGCTCGCCGACCTGGCGATCGAAACGTTGGACTTCGAAAAAGTAGTCAGCAACATCATTCCGGACTTTCTCGGTATCGGGGAAAAAAGGAAACAAGTGAACCTTGCGTGGATCAATGCCCGAAGCTTTTCCTGAGCCGAGTTTATAGCCGCGATGAGGATCGGAGGATCCAAACCAAAAACAAAAGGGCTTGCCCTCAGGTCGCGCGTCGAAAAAGGCGTCCACCGAACGATAAGTCTTTCCGCCCGGTTGCTTCTTGGATTTGCCGGGGCCCCAGGCCTTTCGATAGTGACCGACGTGATAACCGGACTTCGCCAAAAGATCCGGGTACTCCGGGAACTGGTTCTCCGGCCAGATCGCGTGCAAGTTGCCGCCTGCCTTGAGCCGGAAAAAATGTTGGCCGGTAACGATGGCGCCCCGGCTGGGAGTGCAGGAAGGCGACGAAACAAATGCTTGCGTAAAAAATACGCCCTCTTTCGCAATCCGATCAAAGGTCGGCGTCTGGATTCCGACTTCGCCAAACGCGCTCGCGTGGGGCCAGCCCCAATCATCAGCGATTGCAAAAACGATATTTGGGCGTTTCACTTGGGTAGCGACATTGTCCCGAGTTTTCTCCTGGCCAAAGCCAAGTGAAATCAGTCCCAATAGTGTACCCAAGAAAACCAGCGAAGCGGAAACGAGGCGGAGTGTGCGAAATTTCGTCATGGGTTGTCCATCCTGTAACTTGTTTGATTCGATCATTTTCGCTGCCATGAAACCGGTTGTAAATCGTCTGAAAGAATGTTGGCAGGATGGTTGTTGGCCGCCCGGCCTTCGGAAGTTGTTAAACTGGGAATGCATTGTTAGCCGTAGAAATCGCCCGTTTTGAGTTGATCCGACAAAGCATCGAATTCTTGGAGGGAGAAGGCAATGAAAAATCGAAAGCGATTGATCGCGTTTTTTCGCTTATTGGCTGTGTTCGTTGCCCTGGGAATTGCGGCACCCGTCGAAGCGCAGGAGTCGGATCGAGATTCGGACAAAGATGGCTTGTCCGATTTTCACGAAAAATACAAGTACTTTACCGATCCCAACAAAGCGGATTCCGACAACGACGGCAGACCCGATGGTGATTGGCTGGAAAGGCGCGAGTATCAGTACACGATTCGATCCGTGGTTCAAGTCATGCGTCCGGTAACGATCGAATACCTGAATGATGACTATCAGGACGCGCGTATTCTGGATGAAACCGATGACTTTGTTGAGTTGGAAGTGATTCATTATCCCTTCAACAAAGTTGCCGAGGCCATCAAGCCAAACCAACGTTGGCAAAAGGAGAAAATGGCCATTCGCAAAGCCAATAATAAGTGGCTCCAGCCAGGACCAACGTCGGACTGGGATGAGGATTTTCGAAAGCAACTTGCCGAGGATCTCAAACAGGACGGCATCGATTTGGCCGCGCTAAACGATCAGGAAACGGCGGAAAGGGTCTCGAAGTGGTTATTGAAACGAGCTTCCTACCAGGATGGTTTTTCAACGTTTATCACCGCCTTTGACGAGAACGGAAAGCCCTATCTGCCGGAGGACCTGAAGAATGCTCCGGATCGAACCAGGGGCCTCACGGTTCAAGAACAATGGGAATGCGAGATTTCTGCACAAGGGATGTACAAAACGAAGAAGCGAGGTTCGTGTTCTTCTTCCGCGATTTACTTAAGTGGATGCCTGCGAGCTGCGGAATTGCCAACTCGTACGATCCTCTGCATTCCCATCATTGATGCAAACGACGAACGTGAAATGGAAATGGTCAATCGATTGCAACACCCTGGAGTTCGAAGAGATTTGTTGCTTGCCTTGCGTCCCCTGAAAGGGAAATGGGCGTCACATACATTCAACGAGGTGCTGGTCGGAGGCCGCTGGCGACGCTTGAACTACGACCGATTGGGGCAGAATATTTACGATCGCGGAATGTTTGGGCTCATGACTCATGTCGCCACATTCCGAGATTGGGCGGACGCAAAAATGCCGGAAACCATTGGGCGTCGGCAGCGGGGAAACCAAAAGGATGTCTTCGGCGGTCCCAATCCCTACTCAACGATTTCGCTGCGAGATTCTTTTGGTGTTCATTGCAAGATCGAGAAACCGAAACCCTTGAAGCTGACTTTGAGCGTTGATGAAATTTACTGGACCGACTCGAAAAAACTTTCGGAGGACATTCGTGAAAACTGTCGTCGACGAGGCCGTTTTGGTTTGATTGCAAAAGTCACCGGTTTCCAGGATACAAATCAGGTACCGGAGTTTCTTGAAAGTGCCGACTTGCGCGTCTACCTGGTGCCCACGCAAAGTCCGGCCGACAGTGCAGTCGAACCAAATCGACTAGGTATCGGCTTTGATCCGAATTGCTATTGGCTCGGCAAAGATTCGTTGATGATCTATATCCCCTTTGGAAAAGGCGATCAGCGCGATCTGGTGACGGGGATCAAATACGCATTTCAAACCAGGAACCAATCAGAGAATTGCCGCTGGAAATCGGGCGGTCTGGAAATCAAACGCGAAGACAAATAGCGGAGCCGGGCGGGCGACGTGTTGGCCTGAGTGGTCACGGGTGTTTTGCCTTGGCATGATGGTCAAAGCGTTAGGTTTCCGTGAAGCGTCGCGACGATCTCATGGTCCTGAATTGAAAGACAATCCGGGATGAGAGGAATTTGGGATGAGAGGCATTCCATGCTGAGTGGCTATGCCTGAATGCTGGAGCGAACCCAAGCCTGTCCAGATCGACGATCAACGCGAATGCTCCATTGCCGATCGCAACTATTTTTGCTCGGTGGCGTTTTTCTCCACGTCGGCTTTCCAAGCCTTTAGCTCCTTCAACATCGATTGAACGCGGTTAGCATTTTCAGCCGCCAAGTCGTTTCGTTCACCAAGGTCGGATGCCAGATTGAATAACTGCGGCTTTGCCTTGGGGCCGTTTCCTGTGAGCATGAGTTTCCAGTCATTGTCACGCATGGCCTTGGCGTTCCAGTAGAGTTTTCTTGGCGAATTCCTGTTTGGGTCAAGGAGGAATGGTTTGAGCGAAATCCCGTCGAGGTTGCCTTCATGGGAATCGAGGGCTCCGGCAAAATCAAGAAGTGTCGGCATCAGGTCGAGTGTGATCCCGAGTTGGCGGGATGTTTTCCCCTTGGGAATCTTGCCTGGCCAACTTGCGATTCCCGGCACGCGATGACCGCCTTCCCAATTGGAGCCTTTGCGTCCTCGAAGCGGGCCAGAGGACCCGCCGGCGGGGCCGTTGTCCGAACAAAAGAATACAAACGTGTTGTCTTCAATTTTGTTTTTTTGCAACGCGGCGATAATTTCGCCGACACCCTTGTCGAGTTCCGTCAGCATTTCCTTGAGCGCCCGTTGTTTTCGATCGTTGGCTTTTCCCTTTAGCGTTTGCTTGTTGGGGCCGCGTTGCGGAGGATCGTTTGGGCCTTGCCAGGGCGCGTGAACGGCTTCATGGGCAACGTAAAGAAAGAAGGGCTTGTCTTTGTTCTTGTTGATGAACTCGACTGCGTGCTTGGTGATCAGGTGCGTGGAGTAGCCAGGCTCGACCACCTTTTCTTTCGCCGCCCACCAGTCGTAAGTCTCCATTCGATCGTAATGTGACTGGTAATCGATGTTGCCGCTGACGAATCCTCGGAAAAAGTCAAAGCCGTGAGTCGTCGGGTTGAACTTGGGATCGTAACCGAGATGCCATTTGCCGACGACCGCGGTGCGATAGCCCTGCGACTTCAGTGCTTCGGCGACGGTCGTTTCCGAATGCTGAAGCCCCCAATGATGCTGGGGAACTTTGGGGTCCGCATTGATCACGCCGGGGATCCCGGCACGTTGTTGATAACGCCCCGTCATCAGCCCCGCGCGAGTCGGACTACAGACGTTTCCGCTGCTGTGGAAATCGGTGAACCGAACACCGTTTTCGGCAAGTCGATCAAGGTGAGGGGTTTTGCAAGGTGGGTTTTTCCAATAGCAACTCAAATCGCCATAGCCCAGGTCATCCGCCATGATGATCACGAAATTTGGCTTTTCGTCACCGACCCCGGTATTTGCCAGCAAACAAAATGTAAAAACAACTACGAAGCCAGGCACCATTGAGGCTTTGGGGATAAACGTTATTTGCCACGTCTTTCGAATCAGATTATTCATTTTTGTTTTTCTGTTTGGCTTTTCTTGCTTGTTGGGCTTTCTTTCGAAGCGACCCATACTTGTCCCAATCTAGAACACCCACGCGACGGGCCCAGGCGTCCCACTGTTTCGACATTTTCTTGACCACGTCAGGATGTTGCTCGGCGACATTGGAAAGTTCGCTTCGGTCAAGAGAAAGATCGTAGAGTTCCCAAGTTGATCTGTTTTTCTTGACGAGCTTCCAATTCCCATTGCGAATCGCGCCGTTCCCTTCATGTTCCCAGCAAATCGGCTCGCGGTGAATCTTGAATTTCAAGTCGGTGAAGACTTCGGCAAAACTCTTGCCTTCCAAGGGTTTGATGTTTCGACCTTCGTATTCGTCGGGATACTTTGTTTTGCTGACGTCGACGCAGGTTGCCATCAGATCGGGCAAGTAGCCGTAGGAATGGCTGATCTTTCCAGACAATTCGGAATCGATACCTTTGGGCCAATGCGCAATCAATGGCGAAGAGATACCGCCTTCATGGACCCAGTGTTTATACATCTTGAAAGGCGTGTTCGAGACGTTGGCCCAACAGTTTCCATAGCGCGGGTCAGCGTAACCTTCCTTGGATCCGAGTTGCCCCGGTTTCCAGCGCCCCAGAGGAGGCCCTTCCTCACAGGCCCCGTTATCGGCAAGGAAAAGGATAAGTGTGTTGTCGAGCCAGTTTTCCTTCTCGAGTTTTCCAATCACTTTTCCAATGTTTTGGTCCATTCGATCAACCATCGCCGCGTAAATCGCCATGATGTCCGAAAGGCCTTTTTGTTTGTCGGCGTTCAATGAACTCCAGGCAGGAACTTTGGGATCGCGGGGACTCAGTTCCAGGTCTTCCTTAAGCAGGCCAAGTCGTTTCATTTTGGCGATTCGCTTTCGCCTTGTTTCATCCCAACCATTTGCGTATTTGCCGCGGTATTTCTTGATATCTTCGGGCCAAGCCTGGAGCGGCCAATGCGGGCATGTAAAAGCCAGGTAGAGGAAAAACGGTTTGTCCTGATGGTTCTTGGCGTGGTCATCCAAAAACGAGATCGCGTTTTTCGTGAAGTAATCGGTCGTGTAAAAATCTGGAGGCAGTTTTTGTACCTGTTCCGATTCCCGGGTCAGATGTTTAT
This sequence comes from uncultured Pirellulaceae bacterium, assembly GCA_964434955.1. Taxonomy (GTDB): domain Bacteria; phylum Planctomycetota; class Planctomycetia; order Pirellulales; family Pirellulaceae; genus JANQLU01. The sequence continues at coordinate 3,078 of CAYSXI010000047.1, read as the reverse complement.
CGGCCGCAGGTTTGAAAAAATTGGAAGCGCCATTGATCAATCCGTAGTAGCGATCGAAACCGCGGGCCCGCGGCCAATTGTCTTTGTCGAGCGTGCTGACATGCCATTTGCCAGCCATGTAATTCCGGTAACCCGAAGTCGAGAGTGCTTCCGCGATCGTCAGGCAGTTGCGGTTGATCCAGCCTTGATAGGCGGGGGGAACATCCAGTGCATTGGCTCGCACCGTATGTTGCTGGGCCATATGCCCCATTCCAGCTTGATGTGGATGTAAACCGGTTAGCAGCGACGCGCGGGTCGGGCAGCATCGAGCCGTATTGTAAAACTGGCTGAATCGGATTCCATTCTTTGCCAAGCGATCCAGATGGGGCGTGTCGATTTCGCTGCCGTAACAACCAATGTCCGAGTACCCCATGTCATCGGCCATAATAATGATAATGTTCGGCCGCTTTTGAGCGTGCGAGGAATCGATAGAGATCAACGCAAAACAAGTCAGCAAAAGGGAATACCCACATGACTTTGGCAACGCAGCGATGGTGGGAAGATACTTCATGCGCTTCGATTTGCAAAACTGAACAGTGAACACCGTTTACAGCTTAATTGGAACCGAATCGGCTTGGCAATCAACCACAACGACGTGGATGGCAGATTTGTTTCAAAGCCTGCTTGTTTCAAAGTCTACTTGCTTCAAAACCGGTGCGACTTGAAGCGGAGGCACAGGTTACTCCGGCTTGGATTTGGCCGTTTCCTTCTCAAGTTCCTGCAGCATGCGAACACGCAGCAAGTTCCCCTTCATCTGTGGAGACTTGTCAGCCTTATAAAGCTCGATGGCTTTTCCATAATCGCCCAGCCATTCATGACTTCTCGCGGTCACGTATCGGATACCATCATCCCAGCGTCCAGATTCCTTGAAGTCATCCACTCGTCCAAGCCAGTTGATTGCGGTGGACGGCGTGCCGGCTTCGAAGTTGGCAACGCCCAAGAAGTAGGCTGCATCAACTCGGATTTGTCGCATGGAAACACGAATCTGATTGATTCGTCGCGTGTATTCCGCAGAGGATTGATCCGGCGTTCGAACATTCAGCGCCGAAAGAATAAACTCATCGTTGGTCACGTTGATGATCCGGTCTTCGGTGTAACGCATGTCGGACATCAATCGAATGCAGCTGTACTTGGTCGAGCCCCGCGGCGTATCAAACAAACCTTGAAGAAAACGAATCTTGGCTGTCTTGAACAGCATGTAGTTGTCGACGAAAACCTCGGTTCCCATCGCTTTGGTCACGGGAGCACGCAGTCGATCATCGAATTGCGAACGTTTGAGCGTGTCGGCAAAAACTTTTCGGTATTGATGAACCTGGAAAGGGGCTTCCCAAAGCTGGCAGGTTTCAACGCCAAGCTTTTTAACGCTTTCGCTTATTCGCGACGGCGAAACGGAAAGCACCATTTGCTTCTCACCGGACAGGGTCCGCTCAAGGATATTCATTCGGCGAGACAGGCTTCCTGGCGATGCATCGATCAGACCGACCAGCGAATTCAGATCGGAAGTCTTAACGCGGTAGCTGCGATCTTCTTCGAGCGTTTCCTCGACGGTCAAGTCGAGAGAATTCAAGATCGACGGATCGGCTTTCACATCGGCCAAAGTTGCAACCTTGCCATCTTTGCCGGGGATCGCGAGCCCCAGTTCGGTATCGAATAGATAAATCTGGTCGCCAATAATTGCGCCTGGCAACCAGGGTTCGATTTTGTCACCTTTCTTGGTGGCCAGGATGATTGTGTCGATACCCTTCTGGTGACAAAGTCCCATAAATACACGGGCTCTGCAGAATTGGTCCCCGTGTCCATAGAGCAAGGTTTGCCAAGGAAAATAGCGATAGCCGGGCCCATAGATTCCGAGCAACGGAAATGGGGTGCCTTCTTCGGCGTCCAAAACCATTTTGTCGCGATCGATTTCTTCTTGAGTCAAACCGACGTTGAGCTTTTCGAGCTGAATCGTGCGAACGGTCCAGTCAAAATATTTGAGACAATCGGCCAGTTGTTGCGCCTGTTTCAAATCCATGCCCGAGTGCTTGGCCTGGATCGCCAAAGCGAGCGGGTCGTCGTCTTCGTTTTGTTGTTGATAGTCGACCGGTTCGGCCGGTGGCCAAACATTGACGGTGACTTTTCCGTCGATCATCGCGACGATGCTTTTGTACCAACTGGCCTGCCGAAGGTACTGGGCGTCGGAGTAGTTGAAGACTTTGTCTTCCAGCTGCTTCATGACGTCGAGATCGCGATATTGTTGATCCAAATCGGCGACCATCGGGTCCAACTTCCACGCCTCGTCCTCGGCCGATTCGGTTCGGTCGGTGCTCCAGCGATTCAAATTGGTGACGATCTTGTCTTCGTATTCGTTCCGCTCATAGTCGCGATCCGAACCGGCAAAATCGACGGCGTTAATCGCGTGGTCAACTCCCGCGGTCATGGTCGAAATCGTGGCCCAGTCGTCTTCCGCGACTTTTGTTTTTCCGCAGCCGATTCCCAATAGTAAAAAACCAAGCAAAAGCCCAAACGCAATCCGGATTTGGGGTTCGGAACGCAATGCCAGGGCAGTGGAAAATCGATTCATGAGAGTAGCCGAAATCGTTGGCAATATGGAAAGATATGGGGACCAGAACATAGAACCCGCGCGGTTCTCTTCTTAGTCTATGGTTTGGGAACCAGAATAGTTCAATTTTGACTTTTTTCCAATGGGCGAAGCACCCCTGAAAGCCCCGGAAACCACTCATTTCCAAGGGGTTTACCGATTATGGCGAAGGCGCGGAATGGTCGCAGGTGATTCGGCCTTCGACGACCGAATGAGAGTCGTTCTACTGGGGCGTTAATCGACTTTGGCCGCCTCCGATTGCGACCCCATTCCCGAATGGGCCAGTGCATTTCGAATTGCCAACAAATCGGTCAATAGGGATTCAAAATCCTCAAGCGGGACCATGTTGGGCCCGTCGCTGGGTGACTTGGCCGGTTCCGGATGCGTTTCAATGAAAAGGGCATCGATTCCAACCGCGACGGCAGCCCGAGCCAAAGGCCCAACCATCTCTCGTTGCC
>CAYSXI010000046.1:14956-29548 GCA_964434955.1 uncultured Pirellulaceae bacterium | reverse complement strand
CCGGAGGGATTCGAACCCCCAACCCTCGGTTCCGAAGGTCAGATCTGGAACGAATTTCTTTACTTCGTTTTCACACCAAAAACCCTGCAAAAACAAGGATTTTAGCCCGATTTCGGCCTTTGAACTCTCTTCGCCAAACGTCCAGATTTTACATAGTTTTCGGACATTTTCCATGAGTTCTCGGACACTTCTCGGACGGATTCTTAAGGGTGCATCAAGCTGCGGGGCTCGAACCCGAATTGCAAAACTGCTTGGTAGCGATTTAGATAGCATTGATAATTCCCCTCTAGCATTCTGAGAGTGTGCAAGGATCGCAATCACGTCTGTTCTGAATGATTCAGTTAGCTCTTAGATTTTCAAATCGTTGGTCGCAGATGACCGGTCTTTCTGATAGACGCGACCAGCAAATCAAGCGAAACATTGTCGAGCGGACTACGATTTAATCAACTTGATTTTTGTAAACCAACAACCGCAGAGCGTTGGCCACCACTACGAGTGTTGAGCCTTCATGAAACAGGACGGCAAAGCCAATGTTTAGGCCGAATATCGTGGCGGGTACCAGAATCGCAACCATGCCGAGACTGTACCAGAGGTTTTGACGAATGATACGGCTGGTCTGGCGGCTCAGTCCCACAGCAAATGGTAGGTGGGCAAGGTCGTCGGCCATCAAGGCTACGTCAGCCGTTTCCAGTGCAACGTCCGATCCAGCAGCGCCCATGGCAATCCCGACCGTTGCATTTGCCATGGCGGGCGCGTCATTCACGCCGTCCCCCACCATCGCAACGTCGCGCTGAGCACGAAGCTTCTTGATGGATGCGACCTTGTCGTCGGGCATCAAGTCGCCCCATGCATCGTCAATACCGACTTCCTGGGCGACGGCATTGGCGACTTTCTGATTGTCGCCAGAAATCATGATCATCCGATCAATGCCCAGTTCGCGAAGTTCAGCAATCATCGTCTTTGCTGCCTCGCGAGGAGTATCCATCAATCCGATGACTCCGAGGTAGGCATCGCCTCGGCGAACAATCATCGTCGTCCGGCCTTTCTCTTCCAGTTCTTCAACGGTTGATCGAATAGAGTCTGGCAAAGAAGGGCCTTCGACTTCGGAAAACAAATCGTCTTTACCGATATAGACTGTTTCGCCTTCTACTGCAGCTTTGATCCCACGCCCTGTGATGCTTTGAAGATCAGTTGCTTCCGGCAAACTTCCCGAACCCAGTATTTCGGAACCGTCTCGAACAACGGCGGCGGCCAGTGGGTGGTCGCTAAGCTTCTCGACAGCGATTGCGTTGCGCAGGAGTTGTTCTTCGGTTACATCATCATTAGGAATAATGTTTGTAACACGAGGCTTACCTTCGGTAAGAGTTCCCGTTTTGTCGAATGCGATAGCGCTCAAACGCCCCAGGTTTTCCAGCGGCCCGCCACCTTTGATCAAGACACCACCTCGTGCTGCGCGGGCAACGCCACTGAGAACAGCACTTGGTGTCGCGATTGCCAACGCACAAGGACTGGCTGCTACCAAGACAGCCATTGCCCGGTAAAAGGAGGCGGAGAATGGTTCGTCGACTACCAGGAAAGCGAAAAGGAGCAGAACGGCGAGAGCGACGACCGCGGGGACGAAATAGCGTTCGAATTTGTCCGTGAATTGTTGAGTTGGCGATTGTTGCGTCTCGGCTTCACTGACCATCGTGACGACTCGCGCGAGCGTTGATTCACTGGCAAGTTGTGTGACCTGGATTTCCAGCGAGCCGCTTTCGTTGATCGTTCCGGCAAAGACTCGATGTTCGGGGGAAAGGCTTTGCGGGTTGTTTGCTGCTTGTTGTGGGTCGGCGACTGGTCGTTTGTCAACGGGAACGCTCTCTCCGGTTATCGGAGCCTGGTTAACACTGCTTTGGCCTTTGACGACAAATCCGTCAGCCGCAATCCGCTCGTTGGTTTTGACGACCACGATGTCGCCGCGAAGCAAATTTTCAACTGGGATTTCCTGGATTGTTCCATTGCGACGAACGGTTGCAGTCTCAGGTGCCAGATCAGCCAGAGCTTCGATCGCTCTTCTTGCCCTCCCCATCGCGTAGTTTTCCAACGCATGGCCGATAGCGAACAGGAAGAGCAATAGTGCCCCTTCGGCCCAGGCACCGAGGATTGCCGCGCCAATTGCGGCAACGATCATGAGAAAGTCGATTTCGAACCGGCGTGCGAGGATTTTCTCAATGGCTTCGCGGACAATGTAATAGCCACCGAAGAAATAGGCCGCAGCGTAAAACGCCCAAGGAATCCAAGCGTTGATGGACGGGGCAAAACTAATGAGCCAACCGATCAGCAACAACACACCACAGAGAATGGCAAATATCAGTTCGCTTCGTTCACCAAAGATGCCACCATGCTTGTGGTCGTGACCTCCACCCGACTTTTCGTGATCATGGCCGCCATATTTTTGTTTGTCGGCATGCTCATGATCGTGACCTGAATGATCGTGGTCGGCGGATTCTTCACCGGTTGTGGAAATCTTGCGAGAAGGGATGAGCTGCCTTTCGATTCGGATTCCCAGTCCGTCTATTGCAGCCAGAATTGACGAAGCAGTCGCCATCTCTTTGGCGTATTCAATTCGAATGATTCCATCGGCTGAAACTCCGCTGTCCAACACACCTTTGATCCTGGCGAGTTGAGCATTGACTTTTCTTGCTCTTCGCGCGTGCATCGTGGTGGACTTTAAGAGCAAGTGGCCATATTGATGCCCAAGTTCTGTACCGGCCTGAATCGCAAACTGTCGAATGTCGCCAATGGAGATCTTGTTCGGATCAAAGTGAACGCAGATTTTCTTATTTGTTTCCCCATCGTGTTCGCGAATATGAGCCTTCTCGATTCCAATGCGCGATTCGAGCATCCCATTCAATCGACCGATACAATCGTCGTGCGAATTCGTTACGTCCGGCAATGCCAGCTCGATATTAAGTTCAGTCTTCACCATATCCGCCTTTTGTTCGCGAGAATTGATTGAATCCGCCTACCCAACCTATAAATCACATTGACGTGGTGACTCACACCACTACGCATTTCGATATTCATCGTTAATGAAGTCGACTGCGATTCAAACGAACATACAGGGCGGCCAATTCAGCCGCCCTGTTTCATTTGCGACAACATCATCTTACCAATTTCGTTACTTGTGATTGTGACCCTCGTGGTTATGCCCTGAGTGATCGCCTTTGCCATGGTTGTGTCCTTCGTGACCCGTTGCTCCATGATTGTGTCCTTTATGGGCGTCGTGGCCGTCAGCCGAGTGGTCGTGCTGCGTTTCAAAACCAGACTTGTTCAGCCAGTCCTGCCACACATGGGCTGCCTGTGAGTTGACCAAAGCAACTGTTGACCACTCTGGACAACGAAATTTGAGATCAATGTGGTCGCCGTGGTTATTAATGACCGCTTCGCAGCCGATCAGCTCGTAAGTGTCTTTCAATGCCTGGGCTTGTTCGGCGCTGCGTGCATGAATCGTCTTCCATGCCGGCATTCGAATCTTCACTGTTGGAAGTTTCGTGGCGGCTGGAGGATTGAGCACGACCGTTTCAAACTCGTTGTTCACCAACCATTGATGCCACTGATTCGATTGGTCGTCGTTCTGAACACTAACTGTTTTCCAACTTGGGCACCTGAATGAAATATCGACGTGGCCACCGTGTTTGTCCTGCTTAACTTCACAACCAATCTTTTGCAGCGTCGTTACCAAATTCGTCGTGGCCTTGGTTCCGTCACCATGAATTGTGCGCCAATTAGCCATACGAAAGCCGACTTTCTTGACAACCTTTGGTTGAGCGGTTGCCGTATTGGCGGTTTGTTGTTGCTGGTTAACTTGCTGCTGTTGTTGCGCGTTTGCGTTAGATGACGAGAATGCAACGCAAGCCGAAAGCAACAAAGTAGCGATAATTGAAGTTTTCATTTTCAGTCCTTTTTCAAAGTAACAAATTATTCTGGGCTTTTGATCCTGTCGCCCAGAGGGAGCTAATTACGAATTCCATTTCGTACAAGTTCAACCTGAAACAGGTCGAAATTTAACAATTAGTGATTGTGTCCGGCGTGACTATCGCCTCCGTCTCCATGGCCATGTCCGTGGTGATCGAATGTTCCTGAGAACGGTTTGCCGTCAATCGTGACGCGAAGTTTGCCTTTGACCTCTTCGCCTTCAATCATCTCCATCATCTTGGCATCGTTCGATGAAAATTCAGACGAGCCACCTGGCTGAGTGGCAAGCAATTCAAAGGTTTCAGTTTTGTCGCCAGCCGCGAGGACGAGAGTGATTGAAGCGGAATTGACCGCGAGCGGCTCCATGTGGCTATCCATCATGTACACCGTGACCGATTCCGTTTTGTGATCGTCCACGAGTTCGGCGTGATACTCGTGATTGCGACCAATCTCGATCAAATGGCCGCCGTGCTTCGGCGAATGGTCGTGAGCCGAATGGTCGTGACCATCGTGACCTCCACCTTCATGATTGTGTCCGGCGTGAGGATCTTCCTCCTGAGTATTATTTGAGCCGGAGCCCGTTGATTGTGGTTGATCGCAGCCAATGGCAAGCATTGAAACGGCGATGAGTCCTAGTAAGAGTGAAAACTTTTTCATTAAGGTACCTTTGAAAAAAATTGAAAACGAAAGTTAGTTCGTAACCACGACATCGGCGTCCGATGGGCGGGTAGTTTGAGAGCTACGATGCTCTTCAGATTCCTCGACTAGTTCGACCTGAGCCGCCTCGTCGTCGACGACAGCTTTTGCAGATCTCATGCCGAATTGCCAAAACAGCGCTGGTCGAACAAGGAACTCCAGCGTCGTACTGGTTATCAAGCCGCCAATGATGACGGTGGCAACAGGGTAAAGAATTTCCTTTCCGGTTTCGCCAGCAGCCATTGCCAGCGGTACGAGCCCGATGCCCGTTGTCAAACACGTCATCAAAACGGGTGCAAGTCGTTCTTTGCCAGCGCGAGCAATCATGTCCGCCGACCACGTTTCGCCTTCGTACTTGACCAAGTGCAAATAGTGGTTGATCAGCAGGATTCCGTTTCGCGTTGCGATTCCGCAGAGCGAAATGAAGCCAACCATTGCCGCAATCGTCAGTGTTTGGTCAGTGAGCTTGAGTGCCGCGACGCTTCCGATAAACGCCATCGGTAAAGCAACCATGACTTGAAGAGCCAGGTTGAAGCTTTTGAACATCGTGTAAAGAACAAACAACATACCCACAAGCGAAACGACAAAAAGAACAGCAATCACTCGAGACGCACTTTGTTGGCTTTCGAATTGCCCGCCATATTCGAGGATGTAGCCGGCAGGTAATTCTGACTCGATTGGAGCGACCTTGCGTTTAATATCTTCGACGACGTCGACCAGACCACGCCCGCTAACGTTACATTGAATGACGATTCGTCGTCGAACCTTTTCCCGTTTGACCTGGTTTGGTCCTGAACTTTCACGAATCGTAGCAACGTCTTCGAGCTTCACGATCCCACCATCCGGCAGATTTATCTGTAGCCGTCCGAGCGTTGCGAGGTCTTCGCGATATTGTTCTTCCAATCGAACAAGCAAATCGAACTTGCGCTGGCCTTGCAAGACTTCGGAGACAACAACGCCATTCATGGCCGTTTCGATAAACTCAGTAACCTCTGTTCGCCGCAGCCCGTACTGCTCCAACTTCTCCCCGTTGATTTTGATTTGAAGTTGAGGGATTTCGGTCTGTTGCTCGACCTGCGCATCGGTGACTCCATCCACGGTTTTGATTGCCGTTTCAATGAGACTCGCATTGCGTCGAAGCGTATCCAGATCATCACCATAGAGTTTGATTCCAACCTGGGCTTTGACTCCAGATATCATGTGTGAGATCAGATGAGCCAACGGCTGTTCCACGCTAATGACGATTCCGGGCACATCCTCAAGCCGACTTCGTACGTCGTCGAGAATTGCCTCGCGTGAGCGTTCTGATTCGTCCATTGATGCAAAGAACTCTGTAACGTTGACACCCTCGGCGTGTTCGTCGAGTTCGGCTCGGCCTGTTCGACGTGCCAGCGTTCGGATTTCAGGAACCTCGCGGATGCGAGCACCAGCGATTTGTGCAATCTCGCTGGACTTGGCCAATGATGTGCCGGCAGGCATTAAAACGTTGATCTGCACTGCTCCCTCGTTAAACGGCGGCAAAAAGTCGCGTTCGATGTGATAGAGTGCAAAACCTGCAATCGCGACGAAAAGAGCTGCAGCAATCAGGATGGGATAGGAAAGCTTCAGACTCATTCGGATCGCACCACCGGCAATCCATTTCAAGAAGCGGAGCACAAATGAATCTTTTTCTTCGTGTTCGACTTCGCCTGGTTTCAGCTTTTTATTGAGCAACCAATACGAGAGAACCGGCGTTAGCGTCAACGACACAAACAGGCTCGAAAGAATTGAAACGATGTAGGCGACGCCCAGCGGAGCAAACAACCGGCCTTCCATGCCACTCAAAGCGAACAGCGGAATGAAAACCAGTATCACGATCATGGTTCCAAACACAATTGAGTTTCGGATTTCCACGCTGGCCTGAAATACGACCAGTAAAGCGGGTTTGGGATTTCCGGCTTTGCGATTCTCTTTTAATCGCCGGAAAATATTCTCGACGTCAACAATCGCATCATCGACCAATTCTCCAATCGCAACCGCCAACCCTCCAAGTGTCATGGTGTTAATGGACAAGCCAAAGGCCCAGAACACCAGCGCGGTCATCACGATAGACAGAGGGATGGCCGTCAGAGTGATAAAGGTTGTCCTGAAGTTCAAAAGAAACAGGAACAGGATGATAACGACCAGTATGCCGCCATCCCGAAGCGCCTCTATAACATTCTCAATCGCATGGTCGATAAATTCTTCCTGCTTGTAGATGCTGGTGTCCATGAAAATGTCGTCCGCCAGCCGACCTTCCAAACTTTTCACAAGCTCTTCAATACCAGCTGTAACCTCGCGTGTGTCTGCGCCGGGTTGCTTGCTTACCGTCAGAATGATTCCGGGGCCACCGATGAAGCTATGAGCGGATTGTTCTGAATCCGATGAGTTTTCCTCGTCTTTGTCTCGAAGGTACAGCGCACTGTCACCCCGTTTGATTTGGGCACCTTCGACGATACGGGCAACTTGCCCAAGCGTCACCGACTTTCCATCGCGATACTCAATGACAATTCGTCGTAATTCGTCAATCGACTCAATTCGGCCAAGCGCTCTGACCAGGAATTCGTTAGGGCCTTGTTCGTCCAGGTAACCACCCGTCGCGTTGGCGTTACTCAGCGAGAGCGCTTCTTCGACATCATGAATGGTCACACCAAATTTCAAGAGTTTGTCAGGGTCGATTAACACTTGATACTGCATCCGGTCGCCCCCCATGACGAATACTTGCGAGACTCCGGGAACAGTTAGCATTTGTTGGCGAACGACCCAGTCCGCCATTGTTCGCATCTCAAGTGGCGATGTGCGTCGATGCACTTCCAATGAGTTTGGATTTTTGGATGAAGCAACGATGGCGTACCAGCGATCAGTTTCTCGATCACCAATCATCCACTTTTGGTTGCGGATCTCCATTCGAATGTCGAGATCGCGTGACAACCGGTTGTTGCGCAGATTGAACTGCTCAAGGATTGCTGGAGGAGCCCGCTCGGAATTGAGCAATGCAATGGATTCGTCTCCCGTGCTTGGAACCTCAAACAAAAACGTCTTATCATTCGTTTCGCTCAACATCCCGGTCATGATGATCTGACCCATGATGGAAGAAATTGGCGCAAGTTGCGGCTTTACGCCTTCAGGCAATTGCTCAGCCACCACGGCTAGCCGTTCTGCAACAATCTGCCGGTCGTTGTAGATGTCGGTTCCCCAATCGAATTCGATATAGATAACCGACAATCCGACGCCCGAAGTGGAGCGAACATCCTGAACACCCGATGCACCGTTCAAGGCCGTTTCAATCGGAAAAGAGACAAGCGTTTCGACTTCTTCAGGTGCGAGCCCCGGAGCTTCGGTCATGATGACGACGCGAGGCCGATTCAGGTTTGGAAACACGTCGATGGGCAATTGCATCATCTGCCAGCCACCGTACAGCAGCAGAAAAACCGCCATCGCGGCAACCAGCATACGGTTGTGCAAAGCGAAGCGAATCACGCCATTTAGTAGTGTTGAAAGCATTTATCTACTCAATATATTTTGTCGTGCATCGTTGTTTTGTTTTCATCGACGAGACCCCTGCCGAACTGTGTACCGTCGGAACCTACGATGGTTCTGAAGCAGTCCGGCAGGAGCTGTCTCGTCATGACTCATTTGCTAATGATTGTGTCCTGCGTGAGGGTCAATCGCGTTGCCTGACTGGTTTTTAAGTGCCAAGTGCATTTGGTAAGCGCCATTCAACGCGATGATACTGCCGACGAGCTGGCCATCGTTCTCTAACACCACGGTGTCTTTGTCTCGGTAAAGCACGTGAACGTCGATTCGATCAAAGTTGTCGCCGTTCTGCTCAAACACAAACGCATTCGGCCCTTCGATGACAACCGCATCAGGGGGAAGCACGATCTTGTTTTTCATGACTTGCGTTGTCGGGATCTTTGCTTCCATTCGTTGCCCCGGTCGAAACTTCCAGGAAATAAATCTGTTGCTGGAAGTTCCCGCTTCACCTTTGCTGGTCAGCTTGTTCGGTAACAACAAATAGAATTTCAAAGCGCGAGATTGCTGGTCAATTTCATTGGCAACACTTTGAACTTTCAAGTTCAGCACTTCATCGCTCTCATAGTCATCAGACGTGGGAACGACTTGAATCGTCGAACCGTTTTCTGCTGCCTGTACCAACCGATCGGAATCACCTTCGAAAGCCTTGCCTTCTACGTACAACAAACAATGGTCTGCCAACACACCTAGCAGCTGACCTGCGGTGACGCTCTCGCCCCGGTTGACGTTGACCGACTGCATCTGGTACTGATGCTCGATCCCTTCGTGTTTGTGGTTCTTTGCATAGGGAGGTGCAGCCACGGTGATTTCGCGTAGGACTTTTCTCGTCGACTCCATCTCAGCGATTTGTTGTTCGCTCATTCCGTGAAGCAACAGGCTTTGACGAGTCGCCGATAGAGCGGCCATGACTTTGTCACGCTCGTACTCCTGCTCGATAATTCGTTTGCCCGGGATCACACCTTCGCCGATGTTTTTGAGGCGAGTCAGTTCTTTTTTGACAACATCCAAATTTTGCAAGTTGGTCAAAAACGTTGCCTGAGCGGACACGACGTCTTCATGAGTGAGACGCATGTCGAAGAGGGCCATGCCGGGTTCGATTGCTTGACGTTCCAGCGGATAGATTTGAGTGACAACGCCGGTCATCGGAGCGGTGATTTCGTTCCGCGATCGACCATGACGTTCCGTTACGATTGCTGGCACAGAGACCACTTTCGTAAAGTCGGTAGGTTTGATCGTTCCTGTTTCCAGTCCAATGTTTTGCCAGGCCGTCGGGCTGAGCGTCAACGTATCGGGCGTCTCGCTCGGTGCCTCCTCTTCCGGCTCTTCTTCGTTGTCGGCTTTCTCATTCTTGAGATATGCCATGAACTGCTGAGCGTGGGGCTTCCACTGGTCTTGCGTGAAGAATGCACCGGCACCGACTGCTGCTAACACAATTGGCCAAACTATCTTTTTCCAGTGCTTTTTCAGCCAACTAAACTTCGTACTCATCAAAATCTCCTGGTTGTCGAACGGATCGTCGGTACATACGAATCGCTAGGTATCGATCCATCGTTCAAACCTGGTTCCGTGAAATTGCAGCGGGAATTCCCGATGCGAAACTAAGGTGAAATATCGAGACAACGCGCAAACAACCATTGAATCGTGTTGCGGTTGAACAAAAGAAGGCGCAAAAGCGAACGCAGTTCGTTCGTCAGTTACGCGGCGTTGTCTGCTAAATCAGTTGAACGCCAAGAAGTAGATGCGCACGCACTTTGGGCGCAGAAGCCGTGCAATCTGGAAACGGATCAATTGAAAATCCAGACGCGGCTGATGCCTTGAGAATTGCAGAATCCGAAACTCCACCAAGGTATTGCGTTACAATATCCAATGAATTGAATTTGTATTTCACAACCTTGATGGCGTTGCAACCGTCATCGGAACAGCAAAAGTGATTTTGGTTTGACCCCTGATCTTCGTAGTCGAAGGTGGAATCCGAGAGGGGCAATTCGTCATGACCATGTTCGCCAGAGTCGTGGTCACCATGTTCGTGCCCATCGTGATCATGGTCGTGGTGTTCCGATTCATCATGCGAATCGGTTTCGTTAGTGATACAGCAACTCGACATTGAATTCGCGTGATTACATGCAGACGCAGCACCCAATCCGTGGTGCCAACTGCACCCGAATGTCATGTGAGCCATGACGGCTATGCTTGCGAGATGTACCAGAAACGATTTCATTGTTGCTTCGAGTTAACTAGTGACTTTGGCTAATAATCTGTAACTTGGGGCAAAAGGTCAATACGAGATAGCTTGTCTAGCTTAGCTCATTTTTCGGCAATCTGCCCGTCTTCCTTGGGGCAATCTTGAGCAGAACCGCCATTTCGCTTGGGTTTAATGGTCGTGACCACACCCACAGCTGTCCGTTCCCGATCCGGATTTTTGGCTTGGATTTGTTGGGGGAAGCAACTGAGGAAGGCGATTAATTGACGCGCCGGAATCAAATCGCGGATCTCGATTTTGCTGATCGCGACTCAACGGCTGTGGAGGTAATACGGGTGGCGGCGTGATTCTTGTTGATGTCGGCGGAACTCCTTGCAATTCATTTGATTCAAAACGTGAACCGCCAAAGTTCGAGCCTTGTGAGTACGAAGGCGCGTTCAGCCGAGGCCGAGTGTCTGCCGGTGCCAAATCTTCGCGAGTTGGAATCCCGGAACGAGGCGCTTGGTAGTACTCATTTCTTGATGGGCCAAAATTCGATTGAGGCCTTTGATCGCGAAGCGTAGATTGATAGTTCGCATACTCAGACCCGAGATCTCGTTCTTGATATCGTCCTCCTTGCTCATACGGACAACGTCCGCCAGTACAAGCTCCCGAATCATTGGGATAGTTCGAATACAGTTGCGCTCGATACGAATTGCGGGCAGCGGTTCTACCGTACCCGCAAGCCGGGCACCCGTTCGCAAATTCTCCGCTGGCGACCGACGAACCGTATTGAAAACCCGCATCATAGGGCATTCGGTTTTGTCGGTAGTTGGAATTTCCGTACGGGATCAATTCGATTGAATCGTAGTCTCCGTAATGGCAACCGCCACGTTCAGAACAAGACGACGAATATCCATAACCGTACTCTTGCGCGTTTAAGTCGGTCGATTGGAGTGCCCAAAAGATCGCGATAATTGCAAACGCGTTAATTGATTTCTTCATGATTCGCTTTCCGTTTAAGAGACTTGAACGCACTGAATGTACGACGGAGTTCCCAAATTGGTTCATCCTCATATCAGCTTGCAAGAAGTCTTGCAGGAATACAGGTTGCAAACCCTGCGCCGGATTGAATTGGTTGCAAAATGCTTACGAAAAGCGATCAATCTGTGATCAATTTGAAGATTGTTGTCGTGAAATTGACAACTGGCTTGCTGCACAAAGCTTTTGGTTTACGGTGGATTCTCGGACTCTTGACCAGGTATCGGCTTATTCCAAACTTCCGGATAACAGCATGCCCTGGATTTCGACGTGTTGTCGCCAAAGCTGTTTGAGTTGTTGCAGGTACGTCAAGTTGATCTGCGAGTAGGTTCGTTGTGCAGTCAACAACTGCAGAAAGTCGATTTCTCCTTCGCGATATCCTTTGGAAACCAATTCCAGCGTTTGTTTCGCCTTGGGGATGATTTCCGAATCGAAAGCATCGACTTGCAACTTCGAATCAAGATAGTTTTCGTAGGCAGAAGCCAATCGTTGACGCAGATCAAGGGCTTTTTTCTCCGCTCGGCGCTCCGCCGCGACGATTTGATGTCGAGCCTGATGGATGGCACCCTGATTCCGATTCAGCGTTGGAATGGGCATGCCGATCTGAAAACCAGGAATCACGTCGTCAGTCAAGAAGTCGTATTGCAAGGACGTTTGCCAAGTCACGTTTGGAATTGGCTCGACGATTTCGCGTTGCAACTGGCGTCGTTTTTGCTCAACGTCAGCAAACAAGGCAGCGATTTCCGGACTGCTGTTAACGACGTCATCAAACGATTGCTCAAAGTCGGCAAGTGCGATTAGTTCACGTACGTTTCCATCTACGTAATCCAGCGAAAGTTCGGATTCGCCCAGCAACCCAGCCAGCTTTCGCCGAGCAGCTAGTCGCTGGTTTTCAGCCTGCCGTTTAACGACTGATGCATTTTGCAGTTCGATTTCCGACTGAAGTACCGATGTTTGAGCAGCTTCTTTGGCTTCCAACAGTCGCTTTGAAACGTCGACAGCGTTTTGAGAGATTTTGACCAGCTCCTCTGCCATGGAGACTGTTTCTTGAGCCACCAACAGGTCGTAATAACGTTGGCGAACATCGGTCAGCAATCGTTGCTGTACGATAGCTAGCCGTTGCTCTGCGGTTTCTATCTCTGCACAGACAACGGATCTCGAATATCCAAGCTTGTTTCCGCGAACAATTTCTCTTCCGAAATAGACACCGTAGCGCCCTGCGCTTACGCCGTCTTCGTTGATGTCGCTTCCAACGATCCCAGCTGTTGGGTTGGGCGGCAAGCCGGCTTGAGTTAGCTTGCCTCGTAGCGATTCGATCTCAGCATGAATTTCTGAGACAGCCGGATTAGTAGCCAACGCGATTTGTTCCAGCTGAGCCAGTGAAGTTACACCAACGCTTGACTGTGCAACAGGAGTTACGATTGAGTCGGCGTAGTAGGTTGAGTCTTCGGTCGAGATGTCGCTCGAAGAATTTTCCTGCTGGAAAGCAACTTGTCGAACGGCCGGTTTGTTCTTGGTCGCTGTTCGCTCTGGTTTTGTCTCAACTTTTGAAGCAATTGGCTTGGCCGCAGATTGGCCTGATGTGAGCAACGGCTGATGTACCGTTCGGCAACCGCTTAGCGCTACAAGTAGGCCGAGGGTTGCAATCCATTTCGATTTCATCACTGAACATCCTGACAATAGTCCCAATTAAGCACATTGCGACGGTACTAAGTCAGGTATCGACCATGACACGTTCAGCGATAATCCCGGGCAAATATGATTGGCTTGTTCCGGTTATTCCGTTTTTACTCAGCAGAAAAACTCTTCATGCGTGGTCAACTTGGCTGCGTTGGAATCGAATTGACGACATTTTCATATGCATCCAGAAACCGTTGAACAGCCCGTTTTCACGGTTTTTGTCGAGTCATTTGCCCTTTGCACGCTGCTGGCACACGGTATGCAATTGCTCTCACTCGGTTGCTCACGATCGAGCAAGCAACGAACCGCCCCCCGGCAATTCATTAGAAAATAAACATCCTTTAGGGAGAAATGACATGTTGAAAACGAGCACAATCGTAATCGCAGCAGTAGCAGTATTTGGAATGACTCAATTGGCAAGTGCCCAGGGATTTTATCCAGAAACGCATTACCATAATGTTCCGCATACGACCACGCATACGGACTACGTACGACATGGAAACCATGTGGACGCCGTTCCGCATACGACAACCCATATCGACCGCGTTCCACATACAACCTATCGACCTATCAATCCGTGGCGGCCAAGGTACGTTCCTCATACGACAACCCACATCGACTATGTTCCCCATGGCAATCACGTCGATGCCGTGCCTCACACCACGACTCACTTCCATCGTGTACCCCGACTGATTCCGCATACAACGACTCACTTCGATCGAGTCCGACATGGCAATCACTCGCACGTCGTTCCTCACACGACGACCCACTGGCACCGTCGTTAGTTCGGATTAGATTGATTTTGGTAAAACCTGACTTAACAAAGGGCGGCTTCAAACGAGGCCGCTCTTTTTTTACCAAAACAGATAGCGCGGCGCCTTTTTCAGGTATTCGCGATACTCGTCCCCGTGAATTTCTTCCAGCCAGGACTCTTCGGCAAACGGGGCCAGCACGAATGCCAGAATTCCAGCGAGAATCGCCGGGATTGCCCAAATGGATGCGGACAAAACCATCCAACCAACGAGAGTGCAAATGTCACCCACATACTGAGGATTGCGGGAGTACCGATACATGCCGGTTGTGACCAGCGAGCCCTCCGCACCGGAAGTTTTCTTTAGTCCAAACTGCCACACACCTCCCCACGCCAGCACATTGCCTGTGACGATCAGCAAGCCACCGATTGGCCAACGAATCAGGGCAGGCCAATTCAAACTGTTCCAATCAGCGATGCCGATAATGATGAAGAGCAGAAAACTAAGCAGCGTCGGAACCCAGACGAAATAATTCTGCCAGGTTTGTTGGGCAGGAGGTGGCCATATGCGTCGATCGGGCCTGGCAATCGAGTAAACCAGAAGTGCGTTCAGGATCGCGAGCAGCAGAAGCGTTAATGTAAGCAGCAATGGCAACATCATGGTTTTATCTTATGCTTGAGCCTGGAATTTACAAACTGCGACGCAAACATGAATCGTCAACCACTGGCAAAT
>CAYSXI010000046.1:12383-14856 GCA_964434955.1 uncultured Pirellulaceae bacterium | reverse complement strand
TCGGGGAACGATCCGGGCCAGTTATCGAACGTTCGCAATTCGTCACGAATCACACTTGCCTACGCACTGAACACTACCGGGGCGTTACTCGGCGTATTGGCAGCTACTTTTTTCATGCTGGTTGTGGTTGGCGTTCGCACCAGCAGTTATGTCGCCGCCGGTCTGTCTGTTCTTTGTGCTTTGGTTGCCTGGCGTTTGGCAAATGGAAACAGACGTGAGGCACGAGTAGAGGTTGCAAAACAAGGATGCCAGTCGACACCTGATTCTAGACGCTGGGCTTTTTCAGCTCTCGCCTTTCTCAGTGGCTTTGGGATTTTGGCGCTCCAGGTTCTTTACACGCGCATGTTCTCGCTTGTGTTTCACAATAGCACCTACACGTTCGGAATCGTCGTGGCAGTATTTCTGGCGTCGTTGGCCATCGGTGCGGCAATCACTTCGCGGCTGCAACGCCGTTTCGCTGCCAATCGACTGATCGGAGTTACAACAGGACTCGGTGCGTTGGCAACTGCTGGTTCAGTTGTAATTTTTGTCGCTCTAACTGATTTGAAGTACTTCAGTAGTGGAGATTCATTCCTCCAGTATATGATTGGGGCCATCTTGTTAGTCAGCATTGTGGTCGCTCCAGCCATCACTTGTCTGGGAATGACGTTGCCCCAAGTGTGGGTGTTGGCCGCTCAGTCAGGTACGGCAGCTCGGGTCGTTGGAAACTTGACCGCCGTGAATACATTGGCCGCCGCATTGGGAGCACTGGTTGCAAGTTTCGTGATGCTCGTATGGATCGGATTGTGGCAGTCCATTGTGTTGATATCTTGCTTGTTCTTGTTGGCAGCATTGATATTGCTTTGGCAAGCCAAGCAACTAAGATTTGCTTCGTTGATCACGGTCTTGACCGCAACCGTTTCTGTAATCGCATTGCAAAGCCAAACTGAGTCCGAATTCAATCGTCGCGAATACCATGAAAGGCTTGTTGAAAGATGGAACTCCTCGTACGGCTGGATCGACGTCGTTCAAAACGAGAAAACAGGTTCGTTCAAGATTCGCCAGAACCTTCACTACCGGTTTGGAAAAACAGGCGGCAACGTTCGAGAGTACCGACAAGCCCATATTCCAATCCTGTTGCATGAAAGTCCAAACGAAGTCCTGTTCCTGGGACTTGGAACTGGATTAACTGCGGGAGGAGCAATTCCTCACAAGAATTTGGAAAGCATCGTTGCAGTTGAATTGATTCCCGAAGTCGTTGACGCTGTTCGAATGCTTTCGGAACACAACTACGACGTGGCCGACCATCCGAAAGTCGATATTCAGATAGATGACGCAAGGCACTATCTGCTGGCAAACGATCAAAAATTCGATGTCATCATTTCCGATCTGTTTGTCCCTTGGGAAAGCGAGACCGGATACCTTTATACGGTCGAGCACTACGAAATCGCGTTGCAGCGACTGAAACCAGATGGACTGTTTTGTCAGTGGTTGCCGCTGTATCAACTTGGCCGGAGAGAATTTGAGCTAATCGCCAATAGTTTTGCCAGCGTTTTCCCATCAACAACGATCTGGTGGGCGCAACTGGAAACGACCAGTCCAGTGGTTTGTCTCGTTGGCACACAGTCACCGCTCAACGTAGACATTGATACGCTGAATGCCAGAATTGAAAGGCTGCAGGCGAATCTGAAAGTCATGGATCCAACGATAACGAAGTCACACCGTTTACTTGATTTGTATCTGGGAGATTGGCCCCTGCAAACGGATGCGAAACTTAACACAGACGAGTATCCCCGAGTCGAGTTTCTTGCTCCCGTTTCAAATCGGAATCGAACCATGATCCGAGGTAACGAACTCGAACGATACTACAACGAAGTGCTAGGGCAACTGCCTTTCTCTCAATTCATCGTGTCTGGAGAGACCAGTGCAGACCATTCTGCTCGCCGAATCCGGCAGCACGCCATCTTGTTTGGTCGATAGGACTCATTTCTGTCCGAACGCTTTAGCGAAGTTATGGAATGAAAATTCCAACGAACGAAAAATGTTGGTCAAAACAGTTTCGTATTCAAGCTTCTTGCATCCTTGAGGATTGCTTTCACCGTAATAACCTCAGACTGTTGAAGATTACAATTAGCGATGCGCCCATATCAGCGGCGATGGCGGCCCAGAGTGATGCGAATCCGGCAAATGTCAGGACGACAAACAGCAGCTTCACGCCCAATGAAAACCAGATGTTTTGGCGGATAATGGCAAGTGTCCTTTTGGAATGGCGAATCAACCAAGCGAGTTTTGAAAGATCGTCGGACATCAAAGCGATGTCGGCGGTCTCAATGGCGGCGTCTGTCCCGACGGCTCCCATCGCGATGCCCAAGGATGAACGAGCAAGTGCAGGTGCATCGTTGACACCGTCACCGACCATTGCAACGCATTCGTATTCTTTGACCAGTTGTTCAACGATCTCAACTTTGTTTTCAGGCAATAGCTCTGCGTGAAC
>CAYSXI010000046.1:0-12283 GCA_964434955.1 uncultured Pirellulaceae bacterium | reverse complement strand
GTTTCCTGCTGGCGTTCTTCCAGATACCGATGGGAACCAAGCCAGAACATCTTGCCGTTGACAATGCCGCGTGCTCCTTTGCCTTGAACAATTTCAAATTCTTCGGAGGCGGGAATGTCAATTCCCGTTTCGTTCGCCTTCCGAACAATGGCCTGAGCCAGAGGGTGATTCGAGTGAACTTCCAAGGCGGCAGCCCTTTCCAATAGCTCGGTGTCCGAATGGTTGTTCAGCGGCACAACATCGACGACGACCGGTTGGCCATGTGTCAGAGTCCCAGTTTTGTCGACAGCGATTGCCTTCAGGCGAGCAGGAACTTCGACGTACAAACCTCCTTTGATTAGAACCCCGTTTTTGGCGGCTGCTGTCAAAGCGGCGACGATCGAAACGGGTGTTGAGATGACCAACGCACAAGGGCACGCGATCACCAACAGGACAAGTGAACGATATAACCAGACTGACCATTCGCCGCTCATCAATAGCGGTGGAATCAAGAACACAAATACTGCCAATGCCATGACAACCGGCGTGTAATAGCGAGCGAATGTTTCCACCCATTGTTCTGACGGCGATCGCTTTGATTGAGCATCGCCAACCATGCGAATGATCTTTGCCAATGTCGTATCTTCAGCGGGCTTTGTAGACTCGGCTTCGAGCATTCCGTCGCCATTGATCGTTCCCGCATAGACATTGCTCCCCGGCTGCTTGTCGACCGGGACGCTCTCGCCAGTAATCGGTGCTTGATTGACTGAGCTGATACCTGTTACGACATTGCCATCGAGCGGGACTTTTTCACCGGGCCGAACGACAAAGATGGTGCCTACATCAACCTTGTCTGGAGAGACTTCTTTCAATTGCCCATCTTTGTCTCGGATTCGCGCCGATGGTGGAGTCAGGCTCATTAATGAAGCAATCGCACGACGAGCACGCCCAACACTCCATGACTCCAGTAACAAAGACAAGGCAAACAGAAAGGCAACGGTCGCAGCCTCAAACCATTCGCCGATGGCGGCAGCTCCCATCACGGCTACCACCATTAGTAGGTTCATATCGGGTCGAAGCCGGATCGCAGCACGCCAAGCCTTGGGTAGAACGATCCATGTTCCAGCGAGAATTCCAACCAAATATAGAGTGATCGAAAAGACTGGTACGCCATGAGCGATTCCCATTCCTTCGGAGCCAAGGGCTTCTGTTATTCCTCCTGCTATCATGACATGGCTGAAAAATCCGGCGATGCCAAACAGGCCGCTGGCGGTGGTCAGAATTGTGCGCCCATGGTCAATCCAAAATCCAGTTTGCTGTTCTGGATCCTGGTCTTTCCAAACTTCGGCGCGCATCCCGGTCTTGCTGACAGCGTGAACGATCCGTTCTGGCGACAGTTTGCCCGCCCCCTCAACAATCAATTTTCCGTTTATGACATCGAACCGCAGTTGTTCGACACCTCCGACCAATGGCCCAAGTTCACGTTTGAGAATTGCGACTTCTTCCGCGCAATCCATCCCGTGAATCTTGAAGGCCATCTGGTTTGTATCGTTGGTCACCAAATTCTACTCCGTAGCTGCTGGAGGCTTCTTGCCATACTTGGCTTCGTAAAGCTTGACGTATTTTTCAGCCCGACTGGAATCACAGATAAAGCACTGAGATTCGGCTCTGTTGTGTTCTTCGCACCAGTCGCCTTTTTCTTTGCACGCTTTTGCATAGGAAGCACTGCACATGCTGCATTCCTCCTCAGGAATCGCGTGCTCGACGCACCACCAACCAGAATGATCATCGTGAGCCGCGGTCGTGTCCGAGTGGTTATCGTGCCCGCTGTCAGCCGCAGGTTTATCGCCAGCACATCCAGCAACCAATAAAACAGCAACAAACAACATGGCTGACATTCCAAACATTTTGTAAAAACGCATTTGACTTTCCTCACAAGAAATAAAAACTAGTCAATTGATGTTACGACCGAATCACGTATCCGATCGGTGGGCGGTTGCCCGTTGTTTTCAGTAGTGTTACTCGACGATGAGTCGGTTTCGACCATCGCGTCACCTGTTACACCGGCGAACACTGAGTAAAGAACACGAAGCACCAACAGTGACATGATCATGGCACTGATTACGCCGCCAACGACAACGGTTGCCAATGGCCGTTGAACCTCTGCGCCGATTCCAGTATTCAACGCCATCGGCAAAAAACCAACGGCCGCGACCAGCGTTGTCATCAAAACCGGGCGAAGTCGCGTCATCGCGGCTTGTTCTACTGCCTGCTCCAATGCCATACCAGCGCTGCGGAAGCGACGAATTGTCGTCACGAGTAACATGTCATCTAGTACGGCAACGCCGGACAAGGCAACAAACCCGATCGCGGCGGAAATCGAAAATGGCATGTCTCGAATCCAGAGCGCGATGATTCCGCCTGTCCAGGCAAAGGGAATTCCTGTCAGCACGCGAAAGGTATCTACAAGGTTGTGATACGTCATGTACAGCAGTATCAGGATCATTGTCAGGGCCATTGGGACGATGAACATCAAGCGTTGGCGAGCGCTTTGGTAATGCTCGAACTGGCCGCCCCATTCAAGGTGGTAACGTCCGTCGGGCAATTGGACTTGCTTGGCTATTTCTTGCTGGGCTTCTTCGACAAACCCAACCATGTCTCGCCCACGAACGTTGGATGAAATGGTTATCCGACGATAGCCCCATTCACGAGTAATCGTCGACGGGCCTTCTATCGTTTTGATCTCAGCAAGCCGCGATAACGGGATGCGTTGTCCTGAGGGTGTGTTGACTTCAATGTTGCCAATGGCTTGCGGAGAGCTGCGTACCGATTCCGGCAATCGTACGACGAGCGGAAATCGCAGCTGGTCTTCATATACTTCGCCCAGTTGGAAACTGCCCAGCGACTCTACCAAGTCAAGGACTTCAGTAGCTGAAACGCCATAACGGGCGATTTCGTCCTGTTTGACGATGATTTGTAGTACAGGTTGTCCAGTCACTTGCTCAACGTTGACGTCCGCGTTTCCGTCGATAGATTTCAATACGCGTTCAATCTCTGCGGCTTTGTCCACCAGCACGTCGAAATCGTCGCCGAACAATTTCACCGCGACATCACTGCGAACGCCACTAATCATTTCGTTTAGCCGCATTTCGATCGGTTGTGTCATCGCAATCTTTTGACCGGGCATTTCTCGCAACGTTTTTTGAAAGAGTTCGGTTAACTCATATTGCGTTGAGGCCTTTGTCCACTCTGAACGAGGCCTGAGAGTGATAAATATGTCTGTAAGCTCGACGCCCATCGGGTCGGTCGCTACTTCAGCACTGCCGATGCGACTCCAAACATGTTCAACTTCATCCGGAAACTTTTTCAGAATCGTTTTTTCCATTTCCGTGTTGATCCGGATTGACTCGTCCAGATCGGTTCCTGCCAGTCTCACGACGTTGATTGCCAACGCACCTTCAGACAACTTGGGAACAAACTCAGAGCCAAGATTGGGAGCGATCATTCCGAACGCGAATGCCAACACAGCGGCAGCGAACAAGATCACGGCAGCTTTTTGGTGCATCGTGAAGTGTAAAATCGGCTTGTAAAGTCGTTTGATAACTCGAATCAGCAAGGGCTCGCGTTCCTGCAACTTGCTTGGCAAAAAGTAGCTGGCCAGAACTGGCATCAATGTCAACGAAAGGAGCATCGAACCGGCAAGTGCGAAGATGACCGTCAAAGCCATCGGGCGGAATAGTTTTCCTTCGACGCCTGCCAGTGTCAAAATTGGGATGTAGACAATCATGATGATCAGTTCGCCAAACATGGTGGGTTTGCGAACTTCGATTGCCGCATCTCTTATGACATCGAGTTTCGTTTGCCCGCGTGGAATTCCGTGCGAAATTTTCCTTGCACAGTTTTCAACCATCACTACAGAACTGTCGACGACTAATCCAAAGTCGATCGCGCCCAGGCTTAGTAGACTCGCCGCAATTCCGACCTGTAACATTCCCGAGAATGCGAACAGCATTGAGAGCGGAATCGCCGCCGCAACAATTAGACCTGCTCTCAAGTTCCCAAGAAATACAAACAGCACCGCAACAACCAGCAATCCTCCCTCGAACAGGTTCTTCTGTACAGTTTTGATAACAGCATCAACCAACTCTGTTCGATCATAAACCGTGGCGACTTCAACACCGGGAGGCAGAGTAGATTTAATCTCTTCCATCTTGTGTTTTAGAGCATTCGTCACTTCATGCGGGTTCTCGCCCATTAGCATGAAGCCAAGCCCGTAAACAACTTCGCCTTGCCCGTCAGCGGTTACAGCACCACGACGGATTTCGTGACCTATTTGCACATCGGCAACGTCACCGACTCGAATTGGCGCACCATCCATGGCTTTGATGACGATGTTTTCGATTTGTGGAATGTTTACGGTACGAGCAATTCCGTGCACCAATAACATTTCTGTATTGCGAGTGATGTTTCCGCCACCAACGTTTCGATTGTTGGCTTTGATGGAATTAACAACTTCGTCAAAGGTCAGATTGAACTTAATGAGGCGTGCCGGGTCGATTCGCACTTGGTACTGTTTTTCAAAGCCGCCCCAGCTGTTGACTTCAGCGGTGCCACGGACGGTTCGAAGTTGTGGTTTGACCACCCAATCATGTACGGTTCGAAGCTTGGTGAGTTCTTCAATCTGTCGCTCGCGTGGCAAAGCTGATATGTCAACTCCGTCAAGCCGCACGACATAATGAAAGACTTCTCCCAGTCCTGTCGACACTGGGCCAAGTTTCGGTCGTTCGATTCCTTCGGGAAGTTCAACCGTTGAGAGTCGTTCTGCCACCAGTTGGCGAGCAAAGTAGATATCTGTGCCGTCTTCAAACGTTACGACGACTTGTGACATACCAAATTTTGAAATCGAGCGAAGCTTTTCCAGGGCTGGCAGCCCGCTGATAACTTGCTCGACCGGGAAAGTAATCTGCCTTTCGACTTCCTCTGGCGATAGCGATGGCGCGGTCGTATTGATCTGCACCATCACGGGCGTTGTATCCGGGAACGCGTCGATGTTCAGGTAACGCAACGAAAATGCACCGACAGCAATCACTATTGCTACAGCGCAAAGAACCACCAATCGGTTGCGAAGCGAGAAATCTATGATCCAGTTAAGCATGAGTTGGTATTCTGTTTGGTGACGAAAGTTGGGAAACTGCGTAAGTTATTTCAGCCGACCGGCTGTCAATGTTCGCACAGTCAGCCAGCGCCCAAGTTTCCTTTCAACAACTCAGCTCTCAGGATTCCGCTGCCTTTGGTGACGACGACCTCGCCCGGCAATAGCCCGGCTATTACTTCCGTGTTATCACCCATGACTGCACCGGGGCGGACACTTCGGGTGTGGAAGACTTTGTACGATCCGTCGTTGAAGTAATCCTTGTCGCGAACAAATGCGACGTGGCAACAACCCTCCCAGTGGATGGCTTCATTGGGTACAAGAACCGCATTTTTGACATCACGTAAAATGATTTCACCCGCACCAAACGTTTCGTTACGAAGACGCCCGTTGTCATTGGTCAGTTCTGCGCGGACTCTAACCGTTCGCGTTTGACTATCAACTTCTGTACTGACCCAGGTGAGTGTGCCAACCGTTTCCTTTTCCGAACCATCTGGGATGAATACGACCTTCTGGCCAATCGCAATTCGTTCCGATTCTTCAAGGCGAACGTTTAGCAGCAACCACATCTCACTCGTGTCCGCGATCGTAAACAATGGTTTTCCCGTTGCAATAACTTCTCCGGCGACTGCATCCCGACTTACAACAATACCGTCACGAGGCGACAGCACGGGAATTAGGTTTGCCGAACCATTTGCCTGCTTCATGGAATCAATGATTGACTGAGGCAGGCCAAGAAACCTGAGCTTGGAACTCACGGCGTTTGCCGATTTTCCTTTGACATCATCCAATTGAATCGGAAATCCTAAATTGGACAGAGCCTGAACCGCACTCTCGACCTCGTATTCCGTTTCGGACTTCGCGGCCTCAGCTTCCTGAATTTGCTTCTCGGGAATTACCGAACCGCCCAGGCGCGAAACACGCTCGAGCGTTCGGGTGTCTAGTTCAAGCTGTGCTAGTGCTTGCAAAAGTCGCGATTTCAGGCGACCGACTTCGACGGCATCGATGAGCGCGAGCAGATCGCCTTGCCGGACTTTGTCTCCGACGTTTTTCTCGACTAACCAAATTGTTCCACTGGAACGAGACGACAAATGTGTAACACGTGTCGGGTCGTAGACGATTTCACCTGTTGTCTTGATCGTTTCAACAACTGGCCCGCGATCGACAAGCTTGATGTCGATGCCCGCTTGTTCAATAGATTCAACGGACGGAAACTGAATTCTACGCAGATGCATTTTGCAGCCAGGATCGTTCTTGGTTCGCGGGTAGGCAGCAATTGCTTCAGAGGCGCGATCGAGATCCTCTTGGTTGATTTCAGGCACTTCGCTCAACTGTGATAGTTGGGGATTGTGAAGCACACATTCGTGAACACCGTGCTCTTTACACCAGCCGAATAGCTCCCCTTTCGGCATCAAGTCCGCATTGCACGAAATACAGTCAGCTTCCGGGACTCCATGTTCGTCACACCAAAGTACGCCCGTCTCTTTTTCGCTACCGGTAAGTTCCGAAAATTTCGGCAGGCTCCATTCATGGTGATGCCCCCACCATGCCAGTCCGCCAAGCGCAGCCAAAACAATCAAGGTTGGGATGCCACCAATAATGGAGGTCGCAACTCCCCTAAGGAAACCTTGCTTGGCAGTATGCACTGACGCATCACTGGCCGCAGAATGTGATTGGGCATCTGGGGCTGCAGCTGAGTCATTTGTGACGTCAGCATGTTCCGCAACATCCGTTATGCTTGGTGTTGATTCGCTCATGTTAAAATACCAATGAAGATTTCGATGAATTAGGCTCCTGCCGAACTGTGTACCGTCGGAACCTACTTAGGCTCTGAAGCAGTCCGGCAGGAGTGTTTCGCATTGATCTCGGAGACGGAAATTCAGACTCAGAATTCCAGCTACCGAGCGTTCAGACGCGACGTTCGTTAAAAGAAGCGCGCAGTAACGCTCTATGCGTAGAGGAAAATAGAAATCCGCGGCTTTAGATGAGCCAGCAGCAGAGGGCCGCGCGTACTTCTAGCGCGGAAGCGTCGGTCGGCAGCACATTTGAGTGACGCTGAATTTGACTCGTTGGCAATTCAACCAGCGGCAAATCAAGCTTAACCCAACTCGTCATGTAAGAAACGAGTTCGGTCAGGACGATGTCCTGCGTAACTTCATCGACCGGTAATGCTCCACGGCAGAAACAGTCACCACAGTTACAGTCACTCGGTGAATTGGGATTTGGCTCTTCGTTATCAACCGGCTCTGAGCAATGGTCACAAGCCGAACAAGTGACTGCATCATCGCCAACATAACTAGCTAAACAGCCGCCGAAAACGCACTGAAAGGGACAGAGCACTACGAGGCCAACTAGTAGAAGCGAGATGTATTGAGACTTGTTCAAAGGTCGCCCAGAGCGAAATCGGATACCACTACTAAGAATAGGATTCGCCGATCGCCGCGTCAAGCTAGATGTTTTTCTACATCGGCCGAATGTAAACGAATTCGTCGATTGTGCCGATTTACATACTTCTTCATACCCAGGCCACCTGATCTCTATCGGTTTCCGCGATCGTGGGAATGACCATGACGATCCAGAATCCTATTCGGATCAACAGGGTGACCGTGACGATCTCGTAATGGCCTCGTGTCTCGATTGGGTTGGTGGAATGGTTGCTGTTGCTGCACCGGTTGTGTCTTTCGAATCATGTGCTCCAAAAGATATGCGGACGAAAGTACGTCGGTAATCGCGTCTCGTGAATGCTCAATGCCAACCCAGTCCCGAGTTCGCACGCCGATTTGACTTTGCCTTACGAACAGCGACTCAATGTGAGCTGTTTTCTGTCGCACCTGTCCGATGTCTTGCCAAAGATGGTTAATATTGATTTGGCCCCAACTCTTGTTGTGCGCCAATTCGTGCATATGCTCGACAAGTGTCTCAACGCCTTCGAGGTCTTCGTCCAGATGCCTTGAGACTTCGTAGCCTTCCAGGTGCTCATGAAACTCGTCATGCAATTCCTTGACCGCTGCCTCCAGGATTTCCGTTTGACGGTCAATCAATTGTCTATCAACTGGAAGGTACTGATCGACACGTAAAGCAATATTGGTTATTCCCTGAGCCACTTGTCGCATTTGGGTGATGCCGTTTTGAGCCTGCCCACCGCGAAGCCAAGGCTGGGTCAGATCAATGGTTCGCGAAATCCGAAATGAAAGCTGCAGGAAGTCGCTCGCACTTCCACGCATTTGCAGCATGGATTGTTGGCTTCCATCTGATCGCGAAACAATCGCTTGCAATGCTTCCGCTTGCCGCTCAAACGCGGTGACGTCTTTGTCGAGTTTCTCGCCGTGCCGTTGGCCTTCAAGAAAAGCATGGTGTTGATCATGCAACATTTTGGTGTATTGGGTCAATTGCGATGTCATCGTTTCGATATCGCGCAACTGGGCTTTGCTTAGCACTTTGGGCGGCTGCTGAAATTGCTGCGGAACTGCACCCTGCTGAAAATTCCCTTGCTGTTGAGACGGCTGCTGTTGGAATTGTTGTTGGGGAATGCCCTGTTGAGGTTGCGCGAATCCCGGTTGCTGCTGGGGGAATCCTTGTTGAGGTTGAACGAACCGTTGCTGTTGTTGAGGAACTCCTTGTTTCGGCACAACAAACCGCTGTGTGCCCTGTACTGGAGCTGATTGGATATTGGTTGGCGGAACCAATGTGTTGCCTTGCTGGTTTGTAGTCGGGGGTAGCGTTGGAACGCCCTGGTTGTTTCGCTGAGCGTCTACATTTTCGCATACTCCAGCTGTCAAAAAGGCGACTAATGAAGCCAACAACATCTTCTTGGCCAACATCATGAACTTGCTTTCGTTGAATGTTCAAATTAATTCCGCTACTACACATATGCCGTTATACCAGCTTGTTACAGAGAAAGTCTGGATAATTGCGAAATCGTTTTGGTAAGCTCGGGACAAACAATGGGCTGAGTCGCTGAAAATGCTAACTTGCAAGCTCTCCATCGTGTGAAATGCTTCCCTGCAGCATCTGCTAATTTTGCGATCGACTTGCCGTTTACGTTCATATCTCTACGGCTTCATTGCTTGAATCCTAAGTAATCCTGTCATCCAGTTGATTCTTCGAACCGCGCATCTCGAATGCCTTCAAATCCAAAACGGGTGTCCGAATGCATTTGAATTGTCAGCATTCAACTCCCATCGGCGTTTCACGCCGATGGCGCGAAGCTTGAGCCCCAAAGTGCATCGGCCTCGGTCGCCGACGCGAGTTTAGCGAAATTGAGCGAACCAGCGCGATGATACAGATCGCCAATCCAAAGTTGTTTCGTGGCGTCAGTACTGGATTTGAATCACTTTTGAGGCCTTGGGAATCTTCAATTTCAACAAAAATGCCACGCCAAATCCGACGCTGTTGAGGGAGTCATTCTGCAGGCGGTGGTCAATAGAATCACGATTCCAGACTGAAATTTGGAAGGAATTCGACGACCAAAACTCAACGACGCTGAAAGAGCTGCGTATAAGTCCGTATCAATGTACGGCGGCAGTTAATCTGTTCCGCTTGAATCAGTATTAAGACTCATTTCGCCAAGGTTAGCTTGTACGGATTATTCAGACGATAACTATTGGAGACGTCAACTGAAGTTGTAGATGGAACTACATCAATGCGGAATCAAATACTCGTGGCGGCATTAGCAATAATTGCATTAATGGGCTGTCGTTCGCCCCAAACGATTTTGCAGACGCTCCAGCATTCTGATCCTTGCTTCACCGAAACTAGCCGCGCAACTGAACCTGTAGTTAGTACTTCGGAATCAGGTAACATCGAAGAATACGTTCAGCTTGGTTTGCAACGAAATCCTCGGTTGCAAGAAGCCCAGCACAAGATCGAAGCGATCAGACACCGGATACCGCAAGTGCTTTCGCTTCCGGATCCGATGGTGAACACGACAACGCACCTGTCACCAATTGAAACGGCAGCCGGGCGACAGGCGTTTGCTTTGGGCGTAAGCCAGAAGTTTACCAACGCTCAGCGCCGAGCAACCAAAGCTGCCATCGTCTCAGACGAAGTTGCTGCCGCAGAGTCGGACTTGATTCGAATACAGCTTGAAATTGCGGAAAAGATTCGCACCGCTTGCTACCAGTTGCTTTTCATTCGAAAGTCGATTGAGATCACGAAAGAAGACGCGGAGTCGCTTGCTCAAATTGCCGAAGTGATCCAGCGGCAATACGAAGTCAAGCAATCGGTAACGCAACAGGACGTTCTGAACGTTCAGGTCGAACAATCGAAAGTTGAAAACCAACTCACGGAGTTACAGCAGAAAGAAAAGTCGTTTCAAGCTCGACTTGCCAGGCTGCTTCACGTTGATCCAAGTTCGCAATTGCAAATTCTCGACCAGCTCCAGACTCAAACCCAACATCTCGACGTTGACGCGTTGATCGCATCCGCCGTGCAGACAAGACCGGACTTGCAATCACAACTGGCCAACATTAGCCGAGACGGAAAGAAAATCCACCTCGCTCAACTCGAAGAAAAACCCGACTTCACTGTGGGGCTAAATTGGATCGCGACATCAGACAGCGGAATCAGCCCGGTCGCCAATGGTGACGACGCTTTGTTGCTTGGGATTGGATTCAACCTGCCTGTCTATAAAAGTCGGATAAGAGCTGGCATCTGTGAAGCCCAAGCCAACCGCCGTGCCTCCCAAAGCAAGTTGGATAGCTTGCAAGACATCGTCGCTGAAGAAGTGTTTGACTTAGTCGCCAAACTCGAAAGCAATCAACAAACGTTGGAGTTGATTCGAAACGACATTATCCCGAAAGCACAACGGACGCTGGACCTCGCCATTGACGAATATTCAACAGATGAGATTGAGTACGTTCAACTCATTGCCAACTGGCGCAGCGTGCTTCGATATCGCGTCACCGAAGCCGGCTTGCAATCTCAGAACAGTCAGCTTCTTGCCTCTCTGACAAGAAGCGTTGGACAGCTGGAACCAATTCAGTCTGACGGAATCGTTAACTCGCCGATTCAACCAGAACTCGAGACGGAATCCTTGGTAGCAGAGGATCTCGAGCCCGAACCTGAAGCAGATAGCAGCTCAGAAAAGAAGTGAGCTTGCGCCAGTCGATTCGCGTTCCTTATTAGCTTCGCTCTTTAAAACTTCGACTGATGTTGCCACGAAACGTCCATCAACAATCTCGCCGGAGACTTTGGCCTTTCGAATGCAGTTGCATAAACCATCGTCTCCGTGAGCATCGCCGTGGTCGTCGATCGAACTTCCATCGACGTAGTACGCCTTTCCGTCAATCCTGACAGCAAGTTCGCATCCGTCGCCCTTCATTTCAAGTTGGCATTGGCCGCATGAAACCTCAACCACTCGATTCGTGAACTGAATTGGCGCCGCATTTGAGGCTTGGCTTGAATTAGACGAAGCGGACTTCTGGATTTCGCGATCGCATCCAGTCAATGCGCCAAGGCATAACAGAACTGCAATCGAACACAACCTTCTCATAAATCCTCCGTTAATCTTGAAAGCAGAATCGCCCGAACGTTCAAACGAACTTTCTAATCCTAACCTTCGGTAACTGCAATCGTCGCCATCATTTTCCACGAGTTGAATTCTACAGGTCGTTGATGAATGACTTGGAACCCGTTGGATTCAAATAGATCGGTGTAGTTGTGAGAGAACGACAGTTCTTCACCAAACGGAATGGAATCGGTTGTCTTGCTCCAGTCGTGGTCGTTGGCAACAGGCTCAACCGCGAAGAAAACGGCTGGCCCAAGGTTGCTGGAAATGTGAGTCAGCATTTCATTAAGTCGCTCGCGACGGAAATACTCGAGGACTCCGCCATTGGATACGAACAACGAGTTTGGCTTTCCATTTGCGAAAAGCCATTCGCCTCCGTCAGTATTAGAGAAACTGATTTGAGGATCGAATTTTGACGACTCTTGATTCTTCATGACTTGCTCTGCATTAATCTCAATGCCAATTGCGGTCTCGATGCCGCTCAACTCTTTGGTCATGTGCTGGAGCAGGAGTCCTGAATTGCAGCCGAATTCAACGATGTGTTTGGGGCTTCGTGAATCACAAAGGCTTTGAAGCCGCTCGAAATCAACCTGCTGTTTTGCAAGGAAAAGGTCTTCGAATCTATGGTCGCAGTTTGACGAAAA
>CAYSXI010000045.1:0-29745 GCA_964434955.1 uncultured Pirellulaceae bacterium | reverse complement strand
AGATCCGTCATTTCCACCTTTCTCAGCTGGCCTTGAATCGAGTGCAATTTGGATCTGGGTAAACCGGAAACGCTTGTCGCTGTCCGATCGTCATGTTACGATTCAATTGGCAGCATTTGTGAAACGATGCTTTTACCGGGAAACTGGCCAGAATCGATTGCCCTTCATTTCCGACGGGTCCTTCTTTAAGACGGACCAATCTTCCAGACGGATTTGGCAATCATTCTTGATCCGGACGTTTCATGTCTGACAAATCTGCCCATCTGTCTCAAAGTATCTTTTGCGGCTGTAGACTACCCATTTTTCCGGATCGACACTATGCCAATTCGTCCCCCTAATGAAGACCTGTTCGAAGAATCGAGAATGTCTTTCGGCGAGCATCTCGAGGAATTGCGGAAGGTTCTCGTTCGCGCACTTTATGGATTGGCGATCTCTTGCATCCTTGGATTTTATTTCGCCAACAACGTGGTCCAGTTTCTTCAGCAGCCACTGAAAGAAGCGATTGGCGATTTCAAGATCGCGCGGGCGGAAGAAGAGCTCAAGAAGCAGAATGGCGGTTACCTCCCGCCGGAATTAAGAGACCAGATGAAGCGGCAACGAATGATTCCGCAGGTCTTTCAAATCGATCCGGCGCAACTCGTTGAAGCGCTTCGTAACGTCAGCGGCAGCAAGATGGAGGAGGTCGACCTCACTCCCTATCGATACGTTGTCGAAGAAGTCAAACCGAGTGAGATGAAAAAGCTCGTGCGGCTCTGGCTTGAAGGAGACGATGAAGCCGATGAGGTTTTGGCGACGAAATATTCGTACTTGCGTTCGCAGTTAAACGATGAAGAGCGAAAAAACTTTGAGTCCATCTTAACGCCGGACAACTCGGAGGACGAAAACGTCCAATTGCTGGTCGATACTTTGAATTCCCTGATTGACCGCCCGGCAATCCATGAGTCGGAAGCCTTCGCAGCAGAATTAGCCGACAAAAAGAAACCGTTCTACGCCTTCTGGATGGACGAACCGGACAATACCAAGCACTTGATGAAGAAGGCTGTTGACGAAGCCGAGGACAATCGTGATCTTTCACGTCGCCTCAATCACCTGCTGGTCTCGGAAACCTTTGCCGAGCAGCTGGAACCCCCTCACATTCCCATGTCTTCCATTCAGCTTTGGAAACCGGCTGAGGTAAACCCCCAATCCTTGACGGCCCCGGAAGTGTTCATGATCTGGGTCAAAGCGGGAGTCATTACGGGGTTGTTTATCGCCAGTCCCTGGTTGTTTTATCAGATTTGGGTTTTCGTTGCGGCGGGACTCTATAAACATGAACAACGCTACGTTTACATTTATCTTCCATTCAGCTTGACACTGTTCTTCTCGGGAGCCGCGCTATCGTTTTTCTTCGTGTTCAAACCGGTGCTCAGCTTCCTGTTTGAGTTTAATGCCGGCATGGGCATTGAGCCGCAACCGAGAATTGGTGATTGGCTGTCATTCGTGATGTTTTTGCCCCTGGGTTTTGGCATCGCATTCCAATTACCCTTGGTCATGTTGATGTTGAATCGGATCGGGCTATTTGAACTTCAGTCTTATCTGAACAAGTGGCGTGTGGCGATTCTGGTGATCTTCGTTGTTTCCATGTTTCTCACGCCGGCCGACCCAATCAGCTTAATTTTGCTCGCGATTCCTTTGTCGTTCTTGTACTTCCTGGGTATCGGGCTTTGCAAATGGATGCCGCGCGGGCGAAACCCATTTGGCGAAGAACTGGACGAAGTTTAGCCCTTGGAATGGGTCGCCATTCAAAGACAGGCAATGATGGAATCGACCGCCAATCGTAAACCAAGAGTCAAAAAAAAACGCGCGACGAAGCCGCGCGTTGGATTGAATCCGGCATTGGGATTCCAAATTGGCGATTTCAACAAGCCCTATTTCAATACGTTTTCAAGTGTCTGCGTCAGCTTGTCGTGGTAATCGATCAGTTTTGAGTCGTCTTCTGGAAAAACAATTTCCTTGAACGACTCGGGAGATTTCTTGTAAGCCAATTTGATTTTGGCGAGCAACTCTCGTTGCCGGGGACTCAGAAAACGATTGGCATTTTTTTCTCGGTCTTCGCGACCCGGCATCAACGCTGCGTTGATCTTGGTTGACTGTGCCAGGGAAAGCGGCAGGAACTTGTAGTACGAATTCCGCAGGTAATACTTCTGATCCGAAAGCTTGGCAACGCGCGAAGTTTCCTTGTCGCCGATCTGTTTTGCTTTGTCCTTGACCAATGATTTTGCGGTCTCGAATTGTTTCGGATTCGTTGCATAGACCGTCGAGGCACATTTCATTTCTTGTGCTTTTTGCAGAAGCGTCTTGTAGTCGACGACGGCAGGGTCGAAGTCAACCTCGACAACTTCCTGGCTTCGCAGCCAGGCCGATCGCGTGTTCTTGACGCCCGGGATTTGGCCCAAGTTACCTTCGCCTTCCCAGTAACAGTGCATTGCAAAGATGGCTTTTTCTGTCTTGGCCGACTTGGATTCGAAAAGCTGCAGGTATTCCGGGACTTTGGATTTATTTGCCTTCAAGGCAGCAATCATTTGTTGGGCAATCGCGTCCGTTGCCCAGACGCGATCCTTGCGAGGGATCAGATCTTTTGCGTCGTGATTCAGATAACGAACAACCGGGTTGTTCCACGATGGCTCATTGAAATCTTTGAGAAGTTGTTCGTCTTCTTTTTTGTTGTTGTAAACCAGCACGGGAATGAATGAGGACTCAATGGCTTCGACGAGCAGGGGCTGTGACAAAGGACCTTTGCCGTAATCTTGGCAAGTCGCTCAGCCAGGGACTTCCTGGAACTGCACAAAAATTGGTTTCCCTGTTTTCTTCGAATCCTTGAATGCCTGTTTGAGGTCTCGCCGCCATTTCACTCGCCCCAACTCCACGTCATCGTTGGTGAAACGCGCTATTTTCATCGGATTCGGGGCTTCGGGATTCGGGGCTTCGGCAGTTGAGTCAGAGTTGGTGGCTGTGCTCGACGAGCCTGTGGCGACTTTTACGCAGCCGCAAGCGAAAACTAGCAGGCCCAGCAGGGCAAACGAATGGATGAAGTGTTTCATTCAGATCCTCGAATTATGGTTTGCTTGATTTTAATGGGAGGACTTCCAGTTTATCATTTACCTTACAGTCAAAACGGACAATATACTTCGGACTCAACTCAGAACCAAATGTTAGCGGACACACCGATGACTCAATTAAGACTTGATTTTGGCAGATGCATTGCATTCGCCTTCGCTGCCACCCTAATGACTTGCACTTTTTCCAACTTGGCACAGGCACAAGACGCATCTGCGAAAGCGATCACCGAAGCGGGTGGACGTGTTTCTCAGATTTCCGCGGCCGGGCCGGAATCCGAGGTCAATTTCAGTTTGTCTTCGAAAGAAGTGACGGATGCGATTTTGCCGGAAGTTGCGAAAATGAAAAACGTGATTTGGCTCAACCTTCGGTCGACCAAAGTTACCAACAACGGTCTCAAGGCCATCTCGGGGATGACCGGACTGACTCGCTTGCATCTGGAGAAAACCCAAATCGGCGATGACGGACTCAAACATCTCGCGAAACTTGAGAACTTGACCTACCTGAATCTTTACGGGACTCAAGTCACCGATGCAGGCTTGGCTCAACTTAGCGGTTTGAAGAAACTCAAGAATGTTTACGTTTGGCAATCGAAAGTAACCGAAGAGGGCATCAAGAAATTCAAAGCGGCTCACCCAAAAGTTAACCTCGTTGGCGCGTTGAATTTGACGCCACCGAAGGTGGTCGAAGAGGGAAAAAAGGGTGACGACAAAAAGAAAGCCGACAAGAAGAAAGCTGCCGAAAAGAAAAAGTAGCTTCGTCAAAAGCGCCGAATCAAAAGCGTTTACGCCAGGTTGGTGGCAGCCTGGCTTTTTTTGTGCGCTGATTCGTTTTCATCGATGTTTGCCGAGCTGGGTTTGCCGCTCAGCAGCGGCGAAATATTGATCAGCAAAATGAGAGCGAGGACCTGCTCGGCGAAGATCACCTTGAACATCAGGATAGCTCCAATGTGAAACATCGGCATGACGAGCAAAACCGTGTAGCGGACTCGTTTCGAAATCAATGCGAAAGGAGCCGCGATCTCCAGAAAGGTCACCGCCAGTGTGCCAAGCTTCAGAGACCCAATCAGGAACTGGTTCTCGAGCACCATGGGGGCGAGGTCAAAGGGCAGGACCCAGTTCGAGTAGGAGCCTTGGGAAACGTGGTTTGGTATGGTGTCGCCGACGAAAAGCTGCCAGCCGCCATCACAGAGTCTTGCGACGCCGACAAAAGCGTAGGCGAACATCAGGATGGTTGTCGCGGTGATCAGGCCTGCGGAGGCGGTCGCGTTTTCGTCGTCCGAATTGGTCTCTTCGCTGGCCGAGAGTTTGACGTAGAAGAGACTCAGTACCCAGGTCACAATGATAGGTCCCAATTCGGCATGGTTGATGTGTCCGAAACTTCGTGGGATCGCAGCCGCCAGGGTCAACAACAGGCAAGCCATCAATGCGGCTTGAGGGCGAAATGCCTTGATCCAAACACCAATACAACTGGCAAGCAGGCCAAAACGAAGAACCGAAAGTCCGGTTGTTGAAAAGAGGGACTCGCGGACGGTGTCGGGGATCCATCGCAATGGTCCGACGGGATCCGCATATTCAACAGGCATTCCGCCTAAAGTCTGAAGCGGGTCCAACAGATAACGTACGAACCAAATCGCAAAAAAGAATTTCAGGTAGAACTCGAGGCTCGCCTTCGTTGCCTTGCCGTGGAGCAGGCACGACAAAGGGGCTTGGGGGGAATTCGCCATTACCGCCCCTCCATGATTGGCCGAGCCGCTTCAAGAGATTCTCTCGACTTGTATACATCCCAACCATACTCGTGCTTTGAAACGATTTGGTCTTCCAGGCGTTCGCGGTCCCTTTTCCGAACCGTGATTAAATGCACTTCAACGGTTTCCACGCCGTCTCGCAGCTGCAATCGATCTGAATCGATCAGCGACCGGATCACACGGTCATAAACTTGTTTTCCATGTTCGGTCAGGCGGCCTTCCTCGGCTGCGCGAACCAGTCGAACAAATCGAGGAGTCAGGCAGTGAATCAAGGACGGGTACCTTTGGATTGGATTGATTCGTTCGATCACTGTTTCCCCATCCATGATCACGATTTCAACAGAATCAAAGGTCGGTTCCTCGTTGACGGAGGCGTACATGCTCCAGTTCACAAAGGGAAACGTGTACTTGCCGATACAGAGCCATTGGCCAACGAGAAGCGCCAACGCAAAACAGGCCGCCAGGCAGAGGTCGCTTCTGCGACAACGGGCGACATAGTTTCGAATGGGCGGTGTCAGACCCAGTGCGAGTCCGATGCCCAGGATAATCAGGATTTGGGGAACCGTTTGCATGGCATTAAGCACGATGGAAAGCTTCGAAGAAAGATAGCTTTCCGTGCTTGGTGCCTTCGGACAATTGCTTGAACCTGCGAAAGTCGTTGGAGCGCCGATCGGAAGTCAATCCGATTGTGTCGATTGTAGGGGCACGATCCGATGTCGACTCAAAAGCCAAATCGGAATCGTCGTTTTTGGCGAGGCCCAAACAAGCTGCTGTGTCGCAGTCGTTCCGCCGCCGGATCATAGACTTCCCGTTTTGCGACGCTCACTCTCCCTTTGGCAGCCGTCGTTTTCTGCAATCGGGGACGCGCGAAGTCTTTGTTTGCGACCGCGGCCTTGGCATTGTCCGTGTGTGTCACAGCAGTGTTCGCAATGGAATGGGGTGCGAATTGGCCGGAAGGGGGCGATTTTGAATTCAAGCGGTCGTTGGTTGCCGGCTTCATTTCAGCAATTGAGCTGTCCAGTTCGGCCTGTCGATGGGAGTTGATGCTGGAAGGCGAAGGCTCAGCGACTTTGAATTCAGTCGTTTTTTGAGTCGAGTGCTCGAAGCCAGGGCGATGGGCCGTTGAGATTTCACTCTGATTGGTGCTCGCATCTGCAAGCGATTGCTCGTTCTGAAATTGTCCATTTATTTGAAACTGCCCCGATGTACCTGGCTCCGACAAATCTTTCGAATCCACCGGCAATTCTCGGGATTTGAATTCCCGATTGTCCGTAGAAGCTTGGGGCTCGAAGTCCTGATCGACCGGCGGACGAATCGGTTCACTCAGTTTAGCGAGCTTCACGCCATCGATGGTCAAACCGATTCCTGATGCCTTAGGTTGCCGAGCAATCTCGACCGTTTGGATTTCGTTACGCGTTCTGTTTTGAATCGGGATTTGAAAATCAACGCCGTTGATCTTCATCACCGGTTTGTCGCTGGCGACTTTGTCTTTGGACTCGGAGAGCGAACCTTGGGCGACTTCGTCATTTCGCGGCATTACCAGCGAAGGCTCACTCGGCTGCTCGTTGTTCGGCTGCTCGTTGTTCGGCTGCTCGTTGTTCGGCGATGGGGTCTTTGTTTGATGGGCGATTAAATTTTCAGGTGGGGTTTTCGTGGCTGCTTTTTCGATCACCACGAATTGGCCGGTGGGCGGTTGGAAGACAATGGGATTCGACTTGCGTTCGATACGAAGGCTCAAAATGTCGTCTTCGTTCAACTCGATCGATTGGGGTATCCGGCGATCCAGCGTCGCCGGTTGGGTGGCGGGCTCCGCACCACCCTGGAAGACAAACACGGTTCCGCAAACGACGGCCGCAATGAGGGTAAAAACGACCAACGCTTCAAGCGGCCGACTGACAAGTGAAAGGACAAAGACCTTCATCGTGACTCATTCCTTTGAGACGATTCGAAGTGGAAGACGACAAGCGAGGTTTTCAAGACAATCATTCGTCCTCGTAATTGATCGAATTCCGATAATCGTTACGACAGTCGGAGCGCACAAATTGCACGTTTTACTGATCAATAAAAGTTGGTCAGTTTGGCAAACTTTGCGGATCAACCAGACTGCGCCACGCTCAAGGCAGGCCAGCGTGGCGCATGGTGAGATCGGATGATGAGTTGATGCGGCGGGAAATCCGCCGCGTTTTATTTCTCAATCCGCTTCAATTGAATGTCTTTGAACTCGATGGACATCGGCGGTCCAACGTGGCATTGAAGCGCAAGGATTCCCTTGCTGCTGGCTTTCTTGGACTCGTTGTCAGTAAAGTCGACGGTCGTGAGACCATTGATTTTTTGAATGATATGATTGCCTTTGGCGATGACGACATATTCATTCCAGCCTTCGAGGTCGACCTTTGACTTGAACTCTTCTTCATCGAGTGTCTTGCCGAGTTTCTTTTTCTTGCCTTCTTCGGTTCGTTCAACTTTTTCACCGCGCTGGGCAAGGATGCCTCGTCCACGTTCTTCGTAAAGAATTCCGATAAATCGGCCGGTGATATCGATATCTGCCTGGTATCCGCCGACGACAAATTTTCCCATGTCTTTGCTTCGGAATTGGATACCCGAATTGGCCCGGTTTCCCGTGGCTTTGAATTTGAGCCGCAGTTCAAAATCTTCGATCGGATCACCTTTGAAAATCAGGAAGGTGTTTTGCTTGAGCGGCTTGTCCTTGGTGGTTTTGCCAACGATGACTCCGTCCTTGACTGACCAAATGGATTCGTCGCCCGACCAGCCTTCCAGTGATTTGCCGTCGAAAATCTTCTCGAAGCCCTCATCATTTGTTGATTCCTGTCCGCAAACGGAAAACGGGAAAAGAACAGCCAGCAATGCCAGGACTGCCAGATTGAGCTTATGAGATCGAATCGCCGAGAATTTCATGGAAGGGTCCTATGTTCAAGTTGGATAGTTGTTTGACCTGAGAATTGCCTGAATTGGCTGCTGGCCCACCAAATTGACATTTATTCAATTCGACGGATTTTCTATTCTATCCAAATTATCAGATGGGCGGTTTGGAAAGAAGCATTGGCATGAAATGGATGTCAACATTTTTGACGATGGTCACGTCAATTACTGCCAAACGCATTTTGGCACTTACGATGCATGCCGGATCCGCGTGCGTCCTGGGAATCGCAATTTTCCAGTACTTGGTGACGGTCGGAAGTCGGCTGGAAAGCACGACCTTCGTCGTCATTGGCCTGGCTTCTCTTGCATTGCTTTGCGGATTCTCACTGCTCTGCCGCTACGACGATTTGGTTCTGATTTCATTTGAAAATGATCGGGAAGAAAACCGAGGTCACCGGTCAATCGTGTTCTACTCGGTTCTGATCGGATGGACGGTGGTCCTTTCCCTAGCAACTCACTGGTCACTTGCCATTGGTTTTGTTGCCTTGGCTTTCCTGTTGCCAACCATTTATTCTCACGCACTTTCGCAGCGTGCCGTGCCGGAAAACGATCTTGGTTCGTCGCGCGAAGTGGTTTTGGAACCCCTGTCGTCAATGACCGATTCGGAAAACGAAGGTTTCGAAGACGAAACATTTCCCATGGATGTGACTCGCCAAGTGGTACACACCAAAATTGACAACCGTTCGATGGTGACTGCCTACGTGCGACATCATTTTTCAGCGGAGCAAAAATCTGATGTCATTCATGTTCCGCTTCATCCGGCCCTTGAGAGAGAGCCAACAACCGAAGTCCTTCAGGTGGAAGGTCCTGATGCGAAGGTGCGCGTAACCCAATCTTCGCGATTTGGAATTCGTGCCGAGATTGCCCTTGATCAAGCGGCAACGGAGAAGACGGAACTTCTTTTTGAGTTTACGATCACCGAGCCAGAGCATCAGGCATTGGCAAAAGCGGGATAAGCTGACACATCGAGAAACTCTGAATTTTTTTGCCAAAGTAAGATGGAAATCAACCAGGACCTAATGGATCGGATTCGTTCCGCAGACCAGGAAAGCGTGATTCGCTACTGGGATGAGTTGGATGAGGAAAGCCAAATCCGTTTCG
The DNA here is from genome assembly GCA_964434955.1 of uncultured Pirellulaceae bacterium. Classification (GTDB taxonomy): domain Bacteria; phylum Planctomycetota; class Planctomycetia; order Pirellulales; family Pirellulaceae; genus JANQLU01. The sequence goes on along the minus strand of CAYSXI010000045.1, from coordinate 20,861 downwards.
AGAAACAACTGTTGAAGGTCGATTGGAATTGGGTTCAATCGTTAAATGTTTCCGGAGTGAAATCCGTTGACTGGGATTCACTTTCAGCCAGAGCTGAGCCAGCGCCGGCAATTGAATTGGAACGCGAGCATTCGGGCATTTCTCGCGCCGAGGCGACCCGGGAAGGCGAGAGGTTGCTTCGCGCCGGGAAAGTGGCACAGATTCTGGTTGCTGGAGGGCAGGGGACCCGGCTCGGCTTTGACAAGCCCAAGGGGCTCTATCCGATCGGCCCGCTTTCCCAAAAAACGTTGCTTCAACTGTTGATCGAGAAAGTCATTGGCGCCAGCGACTTTTATGAAACCGCGATTCCGGTTTTGATCATGACCAGCCCGGCCACGCATGACGAAACCATCGAATACCTGACAGCCAATAAGCGTTTTGGTTTGGCGGAAGATCAATGTGTGGTTTTCTGCCAGGGAACGATGCCTGCCGTCGATTCGGAAACCGGGAAACTGCTACTCGAGTCAAAGGGGCGGCTATTCGCAAGTCCTAACGGGCACGGTGGAATGGTCCAGGCGTTTAGCGACCATGGTTGCCTGGAGTTGCTCAAATCAAAAGGGATCGAGTCGATATTCTATGGCCAAATCGACAATCCGCTGCTCCAGGTTTGCGATGCGCTTACACTGGGATACCACCATCAATTAAAGTCGGAAATGACTTCTCAGGTTGTGAGGAAGATCGCTGCAACGCAGAAAGTCGGAAACGTCGTTTCATTGGACGGCAAAATTCAGATCATTGAATACAGTGATCTTCCCGAAGCCTACGCGAAGCAAACCGATGCCGAAGGGAAACTAAAACTGTGGGCCGGAAGTATCGCCGTTCACGTTTTTGAAACCAAATTCCTGGAACGAATGATTGGCCAGCCAGAAAGCCTGCCATATCATCAAGCCAGCAAGAAAGTCCCCTTTGTTGACGACCTTGGAAACGCGGTTGAACCAGGCGAGCCGAACGCAATCAAGTTCGAAAAGTTCATTTTTGACTTGCTTCCATTTGCTCAGAATGCGCTGGCCGTCGAGGTACTTCCTCGAGACGGTTTCGCGGCCGTTAAAAACGCAGCTCCCGCGGAAACAGAAACGCCGGAAACCACCCAGTCCGCAATGATGGATTTGTATCGACGTTGGTTGGACGGGATTGGTGTCCATGTCGAACCAGATGTGCAAGTCGAGATCAGCCCCCTGTTTGCCTTCAATGAGAAACACCTGGGGCGAAAGATTATCGAAACCAATACGGTCATTGAACCGACTTATTTTCAGTAACTTTGTCCAAGAGGGACTTGTGATACACGCAATCATCATGGCCGGAGGAGCCGGCACGCGATTTTGGCCAGCGAGTCGTGCCGATCAACCGAAACAACTGCTTTCATTGACGGGCGGGCCAACGATGATTCAATCGACCGTTTCGCGGCTTGGCAGTTCCGTTCCCCCGGAAAACGTCCGTGTTCTCACCAACGAAAGGCTGGTCGACAAAATTCGTGAGCAACTCCCCGACGTTCCTTCCGAATCAATTATCGGTGAGCCCTGTAAAAGAGACACTGCTCCATGCATTGGTCTGGCAGCGGCTTTGGTTGCTGCAAGCGACCCGGATGGCACCATGATCGTAATGCCATCCGATCACGTGATACGGTCTGACGAACAGTTTCAGCAAGCCATTCAGTTTGCAGCTGACTTGGTCGAAGAAGATCCATCAAGAGTCATTACCTTTGGGATCAAACCCAACTACCCGGCAACCGTATTTGGATACATCGAGCGAGGCGGTGAGTTGGAAACCAGTTCCGGCGAGCACGCGTTCCTGGTTGAACGTTTTCGGGAAAAGCCGGATTTGGAAACCGCAAAGAACTTTGTGGATTCGGGCAATTTCTACTGGAATTCCGGAATCTTTGTTTGGAAAGCAAGAACAATTCTCGATGCGCTTCGTCGTTTTGAACCCGAAATGGCCGCGCACATCGACCAGATTGCAGCCGCCATCGGTGACGATTCGTTTGAAGCAGTGTTGGCGCGAGAATTCGAGGCCATCGAAGGCAAGTCGATTGACTTTGCAGTCATGGAGCGATACGAACCCGTTTGTGTTATCGAAGCTCCCTTTGAATGGAACGACGTTGGCAATTGGACGGCGCTCGAGGGTCTTGTCGGACAGGATGAAGAACAGAATACTCTCGTCGGCAATCAATTAACCATCAATTCTTCCAACTGCATCGTGCGAAATGAAAACGCCGGGGATCATCTGGTGGCGCTCGTCGGAATGAAGAATTGCATTGTTGTACGCACGGACGATGCAACGATCGTGGTCGACAAAGAATCAGAGGCCGACGTCAAGCAGATCGTTGCCCAGTTGGAGTCCAAGGGTTGGAGCCAATACCTGTAGCAATCGAGTTTGCTTTGGAATATGCACCGCAGCGATAAACGAATGAACCGCGGGTTCTTGCCAACGCTTGGCGGCAAGCAGTTATGGACCGATTGGCAGTGGGCGGATGGCTGGCGGCTTCAGCGGTTCTGCTGGGGGGACATCGCGCGGATCGTGGATCACCGGAATCGACTGGTGAGCTGCGGACGTTTTAGCCAACAGAGCGAGCGATTCGATTCAGCCATCGGCCAAGGCACGATCGGATACCCTTCTAAATCGGTGGTCGTCCTGCTGCACGGTTTGTCTCGAACACGTTCCAGCATGTGGCGACTTGAAAAAGAAATTGAGCGGCGAACCGAGTACACTCCCGTACGTCTATCTTATTGCAGTACGCGAAAACCTCTTGCGAAAAACGCGGAGGCGCTTCGACAGGTGCTGTCGCGATTCGAAAATGTTTCGTCGATTGATTTCGTCTGTCATAGCATGGGAAACCTGGTGGTTCGTCGCATGCTTCATGATTGTCAGCGACGAACGTCGAACTTGCCTTTTCGACGGATGGTGATGTTGGGACCGCCGAATCAAGGATCGCGCATGGCGAGATGGCTGAAATTCAGCTTGATCTTCAATTTATTGTCAGCACGCGGAGGCCGCGAGTTTAGTTGGAACTGGGACACCGTAAAAAGCCAGCTCGCGACTCCGTATTTTGAGTTTGGGATCATTGCAGGCGCTCAACAAAAACTAAAATGGTTCAGCAATCCATTCTTGCCGGGGACCGACGACTGGACGGTTGCGACCAGCGAAACCGATCTGGAAGGAGCCGCGGACACGATGGTTGGGCCCTATTTGCATGGGTCCATCATGTCGAACCGACGTGTGATCGATGCAACGATTCAGTTTTTACACACAGGGAAATTCAAGACCTAATGTCATCCATGGCCGACAATACGCTACCAACCCAAGGGCGACTTTGCGGAGTCGACTACGGGACCGTTCGCATCGGAGTTTCGGTTTGTGATCCGGCCCAAACGATTGCCAGTCCCCTGGAAAACTACCAACGTCGAAGCGAAAAACTGGATGAGCAATTCTTCAAGACGATCGCCAAGGAAGAAAGAGTGGTCGGCTGGGTTGTTGGGCTGCCGATCCATTTGAGCGGTGACGAAAGTCAAAAGTCACACGAAGCACGTGAGTTTGGGAAATGGCTCAAAGAGAAGACCAATTTGCCCGTTGCGTTTTTTGATGAGCGTTTCACCTCGGCGATCGCCGAGGAATACTTGCTCGACGCCAACTTGACGAAAAAGAAACGCAAGGCTCGCATGGACAAGCTTGCGGCGCAAATTCTGCTTTCCTGTTACCTGGAATCGAATCGAAACAGCGAGCAATCCGAGAGTATCGATTGACAGAATCTCTGCCGCTTTCGAGGAATTCAAACAAGATTGGTTCTGCAAAAACGAAGACCGGGGAAACGCTTCGAGATCGAATTTGGGTTCCTGGATAGCGAGGACAAAAAAGCAACATGAATGTCGGCAAACTTCCGTTGATCTGTCTATTCGCTGTTGCGGTCGTGATGGCATGCGGCTGCGGTTCGAAGCAAAAAAAGAAAGCAGACTCGGAAGATAAAAAGGAGCAGGATTCGGTTATCAAAACGGTAGCTGGCGGAACCCTGGAACTGACGTTTCCTTGGAGGGTGCATCACAACGAACCCAAGTTGAGCGGCACGTCCTTGATCGAAGAAAACATGAATTGCACGACGAGGAATTTGACGTTTAAAGTCAAAGCGAAAACCAACTTCGCCTACATCAAGCCTCCCCAGAATGCGGAAGAAAGAAAATCGCGTTTCGAACTTTGGGTGAAAAACAATTATCGAATGGGGGGCACTTATCGGTTCATCACCGAGAAAGACGTTTCGCAGGGCGATGTCGAGGGTATCGAAATGGTCTGCGAACGCTTGATCGATGCCAATAGAAGGTTTTATACATTCCGCGTTTACCAGTTGTTCTCGGCAACCCACGAAACCACCATCGTGATTTCGACCCAGGGTGAAGAGGCCGATGTGACTTCCGAGGCCTCGCGCGAATTCTTTGAATCGGCCAAACTGGATACCGAAGCCTTCGAAGCGGTCGATGGGCTATATGCAAAATTCAAACCCAAGCGTTCGGGTAAAACCTGGGCGGCCAGCGAGTCGACGCGATTGAATTTTGAGACCTTTGATGAACCAAGCATGATCGAGAAGTTCGACTTCACTTTTGTCGTCCAGAAATACTGGAGTCGGCAGCTGAAGGTCAAGAATGAGAACGTTTTGGAAAACGGATCGGAACTATACTCGCCAAAGGGCCGGCGAGTTTCTGTTATCGGCTGGATGCCGGGCACGGGTCGCTACAAAACCAATCGGGATTGCATCAATGGGAATGTTGAAATGTATCGCGGGAAGGCCGATTACAAGTACGAAGTGACCCAGCTTGAGATCGGAGAATATCAAGTCACCAAACTGCATTTTCGACGAAGCAAAGACCATAATTACGAAGTCTTGCGATTCTACGCGATTCGAAATGACTGGCCTGGACTTATTACCGTCAGCACCAGCGACACGAAAGAGCACGTCGACGAACTCGAGTCGGCGATGGTGGAGATAATTCGATCAGCGAGGCCGATCCAGTAGTTTGTCAGCCAAAGCGGAACCTCACGACGCTGGGCAATGCACAAAAAAACGGCTTGCTTTGTCAAGAAGCAAGCCGTTGATTGATGGTTCCAGTTGGTGTCGCAAGAGGTTCGCGTAACCTAATTGATGCCCTTGGAAAGTCGCTCCAGCTCTTTTTCCAGTTTCTTCTTTTGTTTGTCAAAATCGGAAATCTGTTTCTTCAAATCTTTGAGCTTGGTTCCCGCTGATTCCTTGGCCTTCTTGGCGGCATCGAGTTTCTTTTGGATGTCCTCAAGAATCTTTTCGAGACTTTCTTCAACCGCTTCTTCGCGATCAAAATCTGCCTGGAGCCGTTGCTTCTTGAATTCAGAATTGCGAACAGGTTTTAGAGCCGTCAACTGCTGCTTGATGATTTCGATCTTCTCTTTGTTGACGACTTCCGGAGAAAATTTACCGGTCTTCAACTTGGCTACGACCTGATTCACAATCGCATTGGGCAGCGTCAAGCTTTCGACGCGACCACCCCGAGCGATGTTGACGCCAATGACTTTCCCATCAAGATCGACAACGGGTCCGCCGCATTCGGTACGCGACAAAACGCCATCGTGTCGGAACGCAAGCGGAAAGTCCTTGCGGCGATTGCTGATCGAGCCGCTCATCGTGTTTTGCATGTTGGCTCGAGCCGATTCTTCTTTGTTCAGCTCTTCCCGATTTCCAAGAATGATCTCAAGCTGTTCCTTCTTGTCACCTCGAAGGACGTCGATCTGGATTCGCGTTCCCGGAGGCATGTCGCCGACGATCTCAATCAGCTTGGGTCGCGTCGGTGTTTTTTGGCCGTTCACGGTCACAATGATATCGCCTTTTTTCACACCCGCATCATCTGCCGGAAGCCCCGCCATGACTACATCAACTGGAACGCCACCTTTTCGCGGGTTCAAAGCCAATTGAACCCCCATGAATCCTCGCGGGGGTGGGATTCGACGTTCAGCGACGCTGACGACGCCAAGCGAAACGACTTTGGAATTGTCACCAACACAAGCGAGCCAGCTACCAACGGCAGGTGTCTTCACCGTGTTGTCGAAACGAACGAAGGGAAGCATTTGTTCTTCGATCTTCAGCAAGGCAAGATCGGTGTCGGGGTCGATGCCATACAGCTTTGCGTCGACGACCTTTTTGCCGGGCAACTCGCATTTAATCGGATCCCCCAGTTCACTGCTCTTGGTCAAAATGAACCCGCTCGAATCGACAATCGTTCCGTAGGCGATTCGCCGAGTGCCTTTGAGCACGCGTACCGTGGCCTGGGATGTTTCCGCAATGACCGGCTGGAACAGCGAAGCCATGGCCGGATTTTCTTTGTTGTATTTGCGGTAGGTGCTGGTTCGCGTTCGCCGCGGAGGCGTTGTTTCCTGCTTCTTGGAATCCGCTTTTTTTGCTTCAGGCTTTTTGGAATCCGCCTTTTTGGTTTCCGGTTTTTTGCCGTCTGTTTTCTTGTCTTCTTGTTTGGGCTTTGAATCCTGTTTTGGCTTTGAATCCTGAGACTTGGAATCGTCCTGCTTTTTGGATTCGGTTTTTGGAGAATCCTTCTTGGGAGGATCCTGTGCGTTCAAAAGGGCGGGCGTCGCCACGGCGAAGCAAAGCGTCAGGATCGTTGAAACAAAGGAAGTCGAAGAGAATTTTTGTGCCATTGAAGGCGCCTCATTTAAACGTTTGATTTCAGGAACGAAGTGACAAGAACTCGACCTATTCAGCTTTGATTTTGATTTTCATTTCCTTGCCATCGCGTTCGATGGTCAATTCAAACTCCTGGCCTTTCTTGAGGCCGTAGAGTCCCGGACGAAGTTCCGTCCGTGTTTTCACGTCAACGCCATTGAATTTCTTGACGGTGTCGCCAATTTTAAGTCCCGCCTTTTCGCCGTTTGGTTTCAACTCACTGACCTTCAGGCGATAGGAAGTCCGGAAACCCGGTTCGGCGCGGTTGGTAGTTGGAGCCGTCCGACTGCGACCGACTTCTTTGCTGTTTTCCAGGTCATCCCATTCCTTGGCATAAATGTCGACCGGCACGTGCATGTTGTCTTCGATTCGGGTGCCGATCCGGCTATGGATCCCGATGACATTTCCCTCCATGTCGAAAAGCGGTCCACCGGAGTCTCCGCCGACCAAAGTGCAATCCGTGCGAACCACGCTGGCAGAATTTGAGGTCAATCGGCCGACGCGAACGACAGGACCGCGAAGCTTGTCGAAGCCGCCTGGATGTCCGATCGACATCACCCACTGACCTCGTTTCAAGGTTTCCGACTCACCCATGTCGAGATAAGGCCATGTGCCTTCTTCAGTGATTTTGACAAGTCCAGAATCAATTCGGTGATTCAACCCGAGAGATTTTGCTCTAACTTCTTTTCCATCCGGAAAAATGACGGTGACGGGTTGTCCCGGTTTGCCAATCACGTGAGCTGCCGTCAAAACGTAGCCATCACGACTCACAATCACGCCACTTCCCTGAGCTTGGCCGACACGCAACGAAACCGTCGCCGGCTTGAGCTTGTTGGCCAATTCACGCATATGCTCTTGCATTGCGCGAAGGTCGTCGATGTTTTGCGGTATCTCACCGGCGAAAATTTCATCAAGTGTTAGCTTCTTGTTTTCCTGGCCTTTGTCCTGTTCCGATTTCTTGTCTTCCTGTTTTTCGGACTTCTGTCCGGCAGCCAGGCGATCGGCTTCGTTTAGAATATCGTCGAAGTTGGTCTGCCCGATGGCTGCCGTTGTTGGCAATGCGATCAAGCAAATAAGACAGGTACGAATTAGAAGGGACTGAGAACGACAAAGGTGCCGAAGGTTGCGACCGCGAGCTTTTTTCATATTGAATCCTATGCGTCGAAAATTCTTAAGCGAAGTCGTTCCCATACCAAGTGTTTTGGCGAAGGCCTTCGTCGATGGAGAGTCCATCGTCAATGACCGGAAACACCGTCATGATTGGGAAAATCCGCATGTCCTTATGGGCGCGGATACCAACTTATAACTGTATTTTAACATTGTGAAGCTAAAGGAATGTGCAAAACCGGTGGATGAAATCCTGAATTGCAGCATTATGTAACCGTTTCTTCTGATTAAAGGCCCGAACGGATTCGAAAAAATCCCTATTTTCTCAGGTTTTGTTGACCCGATCACCTTAATTTTCAAACCCTCGTTTGTGCGTGCAGCGGACCGGTACCTGACGGACATCTGGGCTCGATCACCTGTGTGCTCGAATTGTCCAACGAAAATTGGCGGCGAATTTGTTCGCGTGAGACCAATTTTTGGCCGAATGAATGAAATCGGTTAAACGGTTCTGGGTGGCGTCTTGCGACTCAATCGGGCCTTCGATCTTGAAGGCAAAAAGTCTCGCAAACAGCGTTTCGGTTGAAGCCAAATGCGGCAAACCCTAGAATCTGATTCCCTTAGACGCCGGCGACAGATCTCCATTCTTTTTCCCGACGACGGCCCCACAAATAGCTGCAGATTGAATCCTTCCCGACAAACATGATCGAACGAAAACCTATCTTTCCAAACGTCATCGAACTCAATTACCAGCTTGGCCATGTAATTGGCTGCAACGTGTATTTGATTTTCGACGGCAGCGAATGGGTTCTGATCGACATAGGCTACGAAGAAGTCGTTGATGAAGTCATCGAGTTAATTCGGCAAATGGATTTTCCATTTTCAAATTGCAAGATGCTGATTGCGACTCACGCAGACGTGGACCACATCCAGGGCCTCGCCAAGATGAAGCAAATTCTGCGTGCACCCGTTGCCGCGCATGAGAAGGCGGCTGAGCCGCTTAAAGTCGGCGATCGGTTGCACACGTTTGCCAAAATTGCAGCGCAAGGGATCGATCTTGAAATGCCTCCGGTTGATACGGATGTGTTGATTGATGAAGGAAGCAAGATCCAGGTTGGCGATTTGGAACTGGAAGTCTGGTTGACTCCCGGGCATACCGATAGCCAATTGTCGTTCCGAATGGGTGACATTCTTTTTAGCGGCGACAACATTTATCGAGATGGTTGCGTCGGCGCAATCGACGCTCACCACGGGAGTGATATATCCCAGTTCATTCTTTCATTGGAACGAATTCGCGAAAGCGATGTGGAATGGCTTTGCCCAAGCCATGGTCCCGTGTTTCGCAAAGACAACGAGATGATCGACAAGACGTTGAATCGGTTGCGTGGATATCTTCACATGGCGGACTTTGGGACTTGTGCCATCGACTGGCCGCTGATGGATCAGTTCGAAGAAGAAGTGGCCAAGGGAATCTTTCCGGAAGTCGGTACCAGCAAGTAAAGAGCGGTTCCAATTACTTCGGTACAATCACTGCGGCATCAATCTTGGCGACACCAAACGCATGATTGCTTGCGGCGAAAAAGCATTTGCTGCTTGTTTTTTGCGAACTCCATGTCAGCTTCCAAGTCTGGATCCACGTCAGGCAATTCGTCGTTTTGCCGTTAAACTTTTCCCAGGTTGCCGGATCGATGCATCCCCATCGCAGGTCGCCCGGTTTGCAAGCAAAGTTCCCAATTTGCCGGATATTCGCTTAATCATTGTTATGCGACGAACCGATCAGATTTGAAGTGATCGGGCTGTTTGACGTTTGACCCAAAAATTGCGCCCGTCGATAAGCAGTTAAACCAGGAGGGAGTTCTCCATGATCCGTCGTTTGTTACTGTCGTGCGCTTGCGCAGCACTTTTTGTGTTCTGCCTGCAAAGCGACGACGCACAAGCACAAGAGCGAGCCTTTGGGCGCGTTTGGGGTGGCCAGTATTCAAATCGCGACTACGAGCGATTCTATCACTATCCGTATGTTTACTATCCGCAGAACTACTGGGGGAGTGAGTACTACCGAAGTGCTGAAAGCCTTTACTACCGTTACCCAGCCGAGATGCGAATCCCGGTCTACAACCGCCAATGGCAAAATTACTACCCCCAAGGTCGACGCTACCACTGGGGTCATCAATTTATTACCGACATCTTCTAGTGATTGACCGCGAGAAGGGTTAATTGCTGTGCAACTGGCACGGACGCTTTGCGGGCATTAGCTAACGCGACCGCCAAACGCATGCACATGTCGGAACGACGTCCCGTCGGAATTAAAAGCTCGTAGCACGGATGCTGCGAGCTTTTTTCGTGCGCGAATCGGTTCCTATCCCGCCATCGATCCAATAACGCCGACGCCACCGATCAGGAACAGGACTCCCAAGATCACGAGCAACACGATGGCGATCACCATCAAGATCTTTTGCCAGGAAACGGGTGCGGTTCCGGTGTGACGCCCGGTCTGGCCGTTGACGAGAAATCGATAGAGCTCACCCTTGTATTGATAGGCCAGGACCCAGACCGGAAGCAAAACCGGTTGGCCCATGAGCCCTTCCAGCCGCGTGTTGACTTTCACATTTCGAGAACGTCCCTCGACATACTTTCGGCAAGCATTTCTTTCAAGGGCTTCGATGCTCTGGCGTGCCAGCGGGCGTGCATACTTTCTCTGCACACGGAATTGTTCGACGATAATCTTCTCGGTTTCAACCTGGTCGGGAGTCTTGGCGGCATCCAAATTGTAGGGGCAGATCGCATTGGTTTCCGATTGCGTAAGCACGCTACTGGCGCCAACAAGCACGCCGCTGTACTGCGAGTGATGTTCCCCGGTTACAGGCATCCAATCACCACTGGCCGTCCAAGGAACCGCGCTCGAATCCGCGGTCCAATAGGTAAACGTTCGCGCTGAAAAAATCCAATAGGGAACGTAAACGGCGGTCACGTTGGTCAACACTGCTCGCTGAACCAAATCCGATGGCCGCCAGAAACTACTGCCCAGCCATTTTTTTAATGCCGCCAGGATATCATCCTGGCTCGTGTTGAAGGGAATGATGTACTTGGCTCGAAGCGTTCGGTTGCTCTTGTCCTCATCCAGTTTTTCCGAACCGCAAAAAGGGCAGCGAAGGTTCTGCGCGGAAGCATCGTAACTCATCGATGCTCCACAGCCTTGGCAGTTGAAATTGTGCGTCGTCGTTTCCGTTTCATCCTTGATGACGATCGGCGAGGTTGGGGCTTCCGTTCCGCAATTGGCGCAAAAAAGATCTTCTTCTTCGACGAAAGCTTTGCAAACGGAACATCGATTGGCGATTGCGCTCATTACATTCCCAACATGGCAAGGATTGAACCAAGAAAGAAAAATCCACCGATGACCAAACCGATCACCAAGAGCAAAATCAAAACGAAAGCGGTGATTCGTTTTGACGAGTAAGGTTTGTCGCCCCAAACTCTCCCCGTCTGGCCATTCACAACAAAACGATAAAGCTTTTCCTTGTACCGGTACGTCAATAGATAGTAAGGCAGGAGGCAGAGGTCCGAGTTGATTTGCGAAAAGTAAGTTGTCACATTCAACTGGCTGTGGCGATCACCGGGCATGAACCGAGACACATTTCGCTCTTGCGATTCGTGATAGTGTTGTTTGCTCATTTCCAACGCGTCGCGTCGCTCGACGGTGTACTCTTCGCTTTCCCAGCCGGCCAGAAAATAAGGCTCGAAACGTTTGAGTGCGGGCAGGTCAAATGGCATGACTTGGGATGCGACGTTTTGTGGTAGGCCCTTGCTCGCCGACACAAGGTGACCGCTGTAGTAGTGATGGAAGCGGCCCGCCAACGGCCACCACTCGGTTTCTGTTACGGTCCGCGTTCGGGTCACGGTCTTGCCGTTTTCCGTCGTGGTGTAGGTTTCCGTTCGATACCAGTATTCACCGATTTGTGCGTGCCATTCACTTTCGGCCAACATCGAAAACGACCAAAAGGGAACGTAGATGCCCGTCATTTTTTCCGGTGCGTTGACGTTCCGCAAATCTCCCGGGCGAAACCAGCGATTATCTTTGATCCAGTGGGCAAACTTCGTTTGCGCCTGTTCTTTCGATATGGCGAATCCAATGATGAATTCAGGATTCTGCCGTCCCGTGAGCGAGGGCTCAAGCTCGACCACGTAAGTCGAATCGCAGAATCCACAACGATAACTTCGTTGATCCGGGTCCCGGGCGATCGTGCTGCCACAACCCTTGCAATTAATGTATTTCCGATTGAGCGACTCCGTGGACTGGTCGCTATTGTCGTGGGCGGTTCCGCAGGCTGGGCAATAGTGATCGTCGTTCTCAATGGGAGCGCCGCATGACTTGCAAGCCGCCCCATGCGGATCGGCCGTTTCCGGATCAACAAGCTCCGGTTCGACCACAATGATCTCATCGGCCAAAACGACTTCCTCGGCTTCAACGATTTTATCGTTGATGAATTGGATCGGTTCGTTCTGATTCATGCTTTCGATATCGGGAAGTCAAATGCAAACGATTGGTTGGCGAATCTTGAGTTTGCATCACTCAGCGGAACTTTGGTAAACCGCTTGAAGCAAGCTCTCGACGTCTTTGAATTTCTTGCCCGATTGTAGCGAACCGTCCAAAAGCGTTCGCGCATCTGTTTCGCTGTGGCCAAGCGAGCAAAGAATCTGGAAAGTCTCTTCCACGATGTCGCGTTCGACTTCCAATTCAGGATCGCCTGTGCGCGGTACCATGAGCGCAAATTTCGGCATTTTCCGCCGGAGTTTTGCGATGATTCTCTCGGACGTCGACGCACCGATTCCGGGTAGCGTCGCGATGCTTTTTGCATCCTGTTGTTCGATGGCGCGGGCCAAATCTTGGACATCTCTTACCATGGCTCGCAAAGCTTTTTTGATTCCGACTCCATCCACCGAGCAAAAAAGCTCAAAAAATTCTCTTTCGATTTCGCTGGTAAAGCCGACCAAGCGGGGCGTGAGTCGGCCGCCGCGAGCCGCGTTTCCGTCGATGTATTCAATCGTGTGAAGGCTGATCGCGTTGCCCAGCTCCATTTGAATGCGGCGACGAGTGAACTCCGGAATCAGGACTTCGTATTCAAAAGGATCGACCGCAATCGTTGCTTCCTCGTCGCCCAGGCGAACCAGTTTTCCAGTCAGTTTTGTAATCAAGTTGCTTCTCGTTGGTTAGTCGGTTTTCATTTCGCTGATCACGGTTTGACGCGTCAGGAAATGGTGGCAAAGTGCGATTCCCATAGCATCAGCAATGTCCGGCGGGTCAGGCGGTTCCGACAATCCGAATTGCTGCATCACGGCCATTTGCATCTGAGCTTTCGGCGCGCGACCGTTTCCCGTTAGAACTTTTTTGACCTGCGTCGCTGCGTAATTGAACGTTTCGACGTCATGCTCGGCCGCGGTGCAGCAATAGACTCCGCGGGCATGTCCCATCAATATCGCGGTCTGCGGACGTTCGTAATGCGAGTAAAGTTCTTCCATGGACATCTCATCGGGATGATGGGCTGCGAAGACTTCTTCGAGTCCCTTGCGCAGTTGGACCAGTCGTTGCCCGAGCGAATCTTTGGGTTTGCTCCGCAAGACGCCCGCTTCCAAAAGGGAAAACTGGTTCGACTGGCAACGTATCACTGCATAGCCCGTGATATTCAATCCCGGATCAATGCCAAGAACTTTCCGATCCATGAACCTGCCAATCCTAATTGCCCTTGATTCGTGATTGCCCTTGATTCGTGATTGCCCTTGATTCGTGATTGCCCTTGATCCTTGGCCACTTTCACGTGATTCGCTCTTGTCCGTTAACTGGTCCCGTCAACTTGTCCGCTGAATCCCTTCGCTCGTTATAGGACTAATCTAGCGGCGCGTCCGATTGATACAATAGCGCGACACACTGGGCTTGAATCGCTTTCTCTTCGCCCACCGCATCAACGCCTTCCCCCGTTTTTGCTTTGATCCCGATCTGGTTTGCAGATAAGCCCAGCACTCTTGCAACTTTTCTCTTCATGGCATCCCGATGCGGTGCCAACTTTGGCTTTTGCAGAAAAACGATGCAATCGAGATTAATGATTTGGAATCGGAATTCACGGACCTGGTCCCACGCAATCCGGAGCATGTCGGAAGAATCCCTGTCCAGGTTGGCTGGATCATTGTTGGGAAACATCTGTCCGATATCACCCAAATCCGCCGCGCCAAGAATGGCATCAGTAATTGCATGGAGAAGGACATCCGCGTCGCTATGTCCATGAGCCTCTTTGTCATGAGAAATCTCGATTCCACCAATCACGAGTGGGCCTCCCGGCACCAGGCGATGCGTGTCGTGTCCGATTCCAATTCGTAGATTTTCAGGTTTCATGTTTGGGCTTCGAATGTTGATTCGACCGCTCAGCGCGGGATCGCAATTATATCCGCAAAAGGAAGCGTAAGCGTGAATGCACCCAGTGAACAGTACGCTGGGGGGAAAAGTACGCAGGCGAAAAGTACGCTGGCAAGCCGGAATGCGACTGAGCAAACGACGCGGACTCTAAAACGATTTGATGCGCAAGTCATTTTCGTTTTCAACAAACCCCAGCCGCACCAGGGTTTCGACCGCGTCGTCGATATCGAAATCGATTTCGACGTCCAGCTTTTGGGAAAGATAGAGCTCGATCGCGTCGCACAGGTACTGTTGGTCAAAAGTGCAATCTTGGCCAGCGGCAGGCTGTCGCTCTTGATTTGCTTGTTGATCCAGCATCCGTTCGCAATCAAGCGTCAACTTGTGTGCAAAAACGAATCCGATAAACGCCTCCTTCAATTCTTCCTGCTTAACCATCGAAAGCACCAGTTGGATGGCACTCAAGTTGTTGGACAAATTTTGAAAGTAAAGATGCTGAACCCGTTGGCCCGAACGTGTTTTTCGGACATTTTGATATCCGGATACTGTCCGAGCGGAAAGCGTGATCAGACCAATCAGCAAAATCCAAAGTAGTTTGCCGAGTGTCACAAAGCTGATCGCGATCGAGAATAGCTTGAAGAGCGTTGTGCCGAGTGCGCCGGCCCCGCTACCCAATAGCTTGATCTGATCCAGCCAGGTCATGGTCGCCTGCGCATGCGGTAAGAGTGCTTCGACATCCGCTTCGGGAATGTCTTTGAACAGTTTCACAATCACGTGCGGGTCGTCTTTCAGTCTCGCGACAACGGCCATGCGTTTAAATATGGCCGATTCGACCTCGACTCCGGCAATCGGATGTCGCCAAGTCAGCTTGCGTTTGGTGAGGGAGCCTTGCCCTCGAATCCAGATCTCAAGATGATCCACTTTGTCACTTTGGACTCGAACGTTGATTCGGCGAGATTTTGCCTTGCGAATTGCCTGCTCAATCTGGATGTCGGTTAGCTGTTCGAAATTTGCCTTGTCCAGCAGATAAGTCAGCCGGGCATAGAGAAGTTCGTAGTTCGCATCGTTGCGAACCTCGTTAAGATCCTCCAAGGGGCGTGTATCGCGATCAGGATCGAATGGCAGATACTCGGTTTCGATCTGTTGCCGAAGCTCAAGTGTTTCCGCGTCGATACGGGCGCGGATCTCCAGGAGTTTGTCGCGCAAAACAGCTTCGTCAAAACCGAGGCCCTCGGCATCGGCAATCAGGACAGATTCCAGGTCGGCAGCGCGAATCGGCAGAAATCGATTGTCGGGCCTTTGCCATTCCAGTTCGTCTGGAGAACCATCCGACAAATGTTGCTCAATCGAAAGTTCTTCGTTTTTATCTAGCGTCGAAGCCATCACACCAAATACCTCAGGGACGGATTGATTTGAACGTCCGGGGCGCTTTCAGAAAAGCGGGAAAGCTGGCAGAGTCAGCCAAGCATTGGAAAATCGAGCCAATCGCAATGAATCGAGGTTTTGAATGATTCGGTCGTCATCATGCTTGCTATTCGTTGATTTTGGAGAAATCTTGGTGTCCAAGCAGGTCCGTTCAGCGAAACTTCATGAAGTTGAAACGACGGCAGAACCTTGATTTTTCGAGTTAGCGACAACGAACAAACAAGAATCGTCACCGGTCTGGTTTTGCTCCGCCTAGTTCAAATGAGGGTCGAATTTATAATGGACCCAATGTCCATCATTCAAATCAAAGATCTCGCCAAGTCGTACCGCGTTTACCAGAAGAAGGAAGGCTTGATCGCTTCGTTGCGCGGGCTATTCAAACGTGAGTATCGCGAAATTCGCGCCGTGCGCGGGATCGACCTGGAAGTCGAACAAGGGGAATTTGTCGCTTTCCTTGGCCCCAACGGCGCTGGCAAAACGACGACCCTGAAACTTTTGTCTGGCGTGATCAACCCAACGTCAGGTTCCGCCACGGTCATGGGCTTCGTACCCTGGAAACGCGAGAACGCATATCGCCGAAAATTCGCCTTGGTCATGGGACAAAAAAACCAGCTTTGGTGGGACTTGCCGGCCAACGAGTCTTTCCGGCTTCACCAACACATTTACGCGGTAGACGCCAACGAGTTTCAGCGGACTCAAGATGAAATCACCGACCTTCTGGGCGTTCGGAAACTTCTGGGGCAACCCGTCCGCGAGCTTTCACTCGGCGAACGAATGAAGATGGAGTTGATTGCGGCGCTATTGCATCGCCCGGAAGTCTTGTTCTTGGACGAGCCGACGATCGGACTGGATGTCGTTGCCCAGCACAACATTCAAAAGTTTCTCAAGTACTATCAACTCGAGCGGAAAATCACCATCCTGTTGACCAGTCACTACATGAAAGATGTCGAGGCGCTGTGCAAGCGAGTGGTAATCATCAACGACGGTGATATCCAGTATGACGGTTCCCTCGAAGGAATTATCGATCAGTTTAGCGGCGACAAGATCATCACAATTCAATTGGGAGAATCCGAAAGTTTCGATCAGTTTCATTCGATGGCCAACGTCCTCGAGATCGAACCGCCCAAAGTCAAGTTTCGTATCAGTCGCGATGATGTCGCCCAGGTTTTGAATCAGATTCTCACGACTCGCAAGGTCGAAGACATCATCGTTGAAGATCCGCCGCTGGAAGATGTGATTGCGAACGTATTCGCGCAGGCGAACGGCAATCAGGATATCGACAAATCAGCTGAAACCGTGGTGGCGCGATAGGGCAGGGTGGTCGCTTGAGTAGCGCAATTCCAATATCGAAACGGACGATGGTCTGGTGGAAGTTTTTCCAGGTCTCGGTCAATGAGCGGCTGGTTTATCGCGGCGACTTCATTCTCGGTACGTTGATGCGTTTCCTGCCGACTTTGACGCAGATTTTTCTTTGGTGGGCCATCTTCGATGTCGTCGAATTTGAAAGCGGCAAAGATAACATTGCCGGTTTTCGTTACGCCGACATGGTGGCTTACTACTTGATGGTGACCATTAGCCGTGCTTTTTCCAGCATGCCGGGTTTGTCTTCGGGGATCGCTCTTCAGGTCCGCGAGGGCGAGATCAAGAAATTCCTGATCCAGCCAGTGGATATGTTGGGTTGTCTGTTGCTCCAGCGCGTCGCACACAAACTGGTTTACTACCTCATGGCCGCCTTGCCATTTGCGTTTGTTTTCTTCCTTTGCCGGGGGTTCTTTCTCGAAGGTTGGCCAAGTCTTGAAGTTCAGCTGGTCTTTTACCTTTCGCTTGTGCTCTGTTTCCTCCTTGGATTTTTCCTGGAAGCGTGCATTGGCCTGGTTTCTTTCTGGTTCCTCGAAGTCAGCTCGCTCATGTTCATCTACATGCTGATGAACTTTTTGTTGAGTGGGCATATGTTTCCGCTGGACCTACTACCCGATGATCTGGTGCTGCTGGGGGTCGGGCCGATCAATTTGCGGGCCATCGTCGATTTCTTGCCTCTCAAGTACTTGGCCTATTTCCCGGCGGCGGTCTTCCTGGGAAAAGTTGAGGGAGCCGAGATGTACCAGGGGCTGGCCATCCTGGTTTTCTGGGTCGTGTTTTTTGTGATTTTGTCGCGGATACTTTGGTGGCGTGGCGTGAAGCGTTACAGCGGATTTGGCGGTTAAGATGCAACCTTCCTATTGGAAAGTGTTTTTGACGTTCGCCCGGAATTCGATTGTCCGGGATATGTCATTCCGCACTAACTTCATTTTCACTTGCATCTCGTCGATGTCCTGGGCGGCGATGAACTTCGGGTTGTTCAAAGTCGTTTATCAATTCACCAACTCGATCGGGCGTGACAGCGGTTGGGGCGAAAACGAATTTTTCATCTTCCTGGGGACGGTCTGGCTCATCAACAGCTTGGTGCAGACCTTCTGTATGCAAAACATGGAACGGTTCAGCGAGATGATCCGGATGGGCTCGTTGGACTTTGCATTGCTCAAACCGATCGACACGCAGTTCCTCATTTCATTCCCGAGAATCAACTGGGCTCAGTTGCCCAATGGGATGTTGGGGCTGGCGCTAATTGCGATATCGATACGTAGTCTTCAATTTGAAAAAGAACTTTACCTGACGCCTTGGAACGTACTCGCGTTCTTTTTCTTCATTGGATGTGGCGTGGTCGTGATGTACAGCTTGATGATCACGCTGGCCTCGACCAGCATTTGGCTTGGGCGAAACCAACACCTGTATAACTTTTGGTTTTACATCACCAATTTTTATCGCTACCCGATGGAAATTTACCAGAAGGGCGTGATCGGTTGGTCGCTCTGGGGCACGTTTACCTTTGCGATTCCGATTCTGGTTGTATCGAATGTGCCGGCCCGGGTTTTGGCTCAGCCGCTCGGAACACCTTGGCAGACCTGGGAATGGGGATTCGCAGGGCTCGCCGTCGTTGCCGCGATCGGAAGCCTTTTGTTCAGTCGCTTTATCTTCAAGCAGGCCCTGAAAAGCTACCGAAGTGCGAGTAGCTAATTTCGGTTCGCTCGAGCCAAGCTTGGAGAGTGCGAGACTTTGGATGGGGTACGCAAAATCATGTGCGAACACTTGAAGCCCTTGGAATCTGCGATCTTGGCGGCTGGATTCACGGAGCGTTATCGGGGGCAGCCCTGGACCGAGAACTGTCGGGAGTGGGTCTACTTCGACTGCTACCTGGATCCGGACAAAATCGAGCAGCAGTTTGAATTGGGTGAGTCGGTTCAAAGGTATTCAAACGACGACACTCGAAGCGGCCGAGAATCCGGCTTCTTCTGCGAACTCTGCAAGGACGCACTCATCGGATTTCATGGGTCGGATGCGGATGGTCGGCCTCAATTTCCCAAATGACGAAGTGAAATCGGGTGGCCAGAAATCGAACTTCCAAAATTTCGGGTTTTACGGGTTGTTCCACGAAATTCGGCGCTGCGGGACGGGAAACGGCGATTAGGGTGGAGTTAGACCGATCATTGCTTGGAAACGTCGAGAAAATACGTGCAATAGGCAAAATGAAAGTCTTGCATCGCCGATAACGGCTTTTAGAATTGATAACTGGGAGAAACATCTACCAATCCCATCCTTAACGCATCGGATTTTCCGACTCACCGCCTGGGGAGCCAAAGTAAATGGCAAACTTGTATACGCTTGATGACGCAGCCAAGATGCTGAACGTTTCTGTCGACAAATTAAAGTCGATGCAGGAAAAAGGCGAGATCTTTGGCTACCGTGATGGCTCCAACTGGAAGTTTAAAAAGCAGGAACTGGATCGAGTTGCGAGCGAGATGGGAGTCACCTTGCACGAGATCGGTGATGATCTGGATTTCTCTTTGAGTGACGAAGAAATCGGAATCGAAGATTCGGGTGAGCAAGGATCCGGGGGAAGCCAGTCTATCGAACTGGATAGTTCTTCCGAATTGATTCTGGAAGATGATTCTGACGATATGGTATCCATGCAGGACTCGGCAGATCTTGTCTTGGACGAACAAGAAAGTGAACTGCGCTTTGGCGAGAGCGACCTTCGCCTGGCGGCAGAAAGCAATATTTTGGATGACGAGCCTGAGAAAAAAGGCAGCCCTTCCGACACCGGTAAACTAAGTGAGGAGTTGAGCTTGGCTGAAGACGAATTATTCGAAGACGAACTGGAATTGCAAGACAGTGCAAGTCTTGAGGACAGTGTCGAGCTTGACAGCGACTTTGGTGATAGCGATCTCGTGTTGGACGAAAGCGATTCCAGCAGTGAAGTCGTAATGGAAGGCAACGACAGCGGAATCAATCTAAGCCCGAATGACAGTGGTATTTCTCTTGAGGAAGAGCCCTTGGAGTTGGGTGGATCGGACATCGATTCTTTGGAATTGCCCGAAGACGATGAGATGATCACGCTAGAAGAAGCAGCGGATCCTGACATGGCGACGCAGTTGGCCGCAGACGATGACTTCAACCTGACTCCGTTGGAGGACGCGGTTGACGACGAATCTTCAGGATCGCAAGTCATCGCTTTGGAAGATTCCGAGATTTACGCGGATGATTCTTCATCGACCGTTTTGGCGGAAAGTGACGTTGTCGAGCAGCCTGCGTTGCTACCGGATGATGCAGCGGCTCCTGATTTCGCGCCCGCTTTGGCGACGGACGCTTATGCGGCTCCTCAGGTTCCCGAACACCCTTACACGATCTTCCAGGTACTTTCTCTGTGCTTGGTCGTCATGCTTTGTGCCATCGGAATGGTTATCGCCTTTGACGTTTGCCGTCACATTTGGCAACCACCCGAGTCGCAGTTGAGCTCGACGGTTCTGGACTTCTTCTCGAATTCGCTTGGAATGGACGGTTCAGAGTAGTTACCCGGTTCCCAATGGGGACGCTGACTTGAAACACGAAACCCGGCTCGAAGCGAGTCGGGTTTTTTTATGCGCTGAAGTTTATGCGCTGAAAAGGCAATCCAATCTTGCTGGGGGATCAGGCACCAGGCGACAACTCGTTGTCGATTTTTCCTTCAAGCGATACGATGAACTGCCATTAAAAAAACCGGCAAGGAGTGGAGCATGTCATCATTAGTCAGATTATTGAGCGGAATCGTCGACTACGCCGGATTGTTTCCACCAGCCGGGCTGGCAATGGATCGAGTCGTATCCAACTACAGTGAGTATCTGTCGGTTTCCC
>CAYSXI010000044.1:0-29763 GCA_964434955.1 uncultured Pirellulaceae bacterium | reverse complement strand
CTCAACAGGAAGACACGATCACCGAGGAAGAACTCCAGTTGGTCGAAGCGGTTGAGAAGGCGCGAATAAAAGTCATCAACAAAGTCGTTGGATCGGTCGTCGCCATCTACGGCGATGATAAACAGGGCGGAGGCTCGGGCGTAATCATCGACAAATCGGGCATCGCTCTCACCAATCATCATGTCATCATGGGTGCGGGTGTCAGTGGATGGGGCGGCCTCGCCGACGGGAAACTTTACCGATGGAAACTGGTCGGAACGGACCCGGGCGGTGACGTTTCGATCATCCAGCTCGAAGGAAAAGACGAGTTTCCTTTCAGCGAGCTTGGAGACAGCGACAAAGTACGGGTTGGCGATTGGGCGTTTGCCATGGGTAACCCGTTTGTACTGACCGAGGATCAAGTTCCCACGGTGACCCTGGGAATTGTCAGTGGGATTGAACGATTCCAGGGCGGAACCGGCAAAACCGGAAACCAGCTCGTTTACGGAAACTGCATCCAGATGGACAGTTCGATCAACCCGGGCAATTCCGGTGGGCCGCTTTTTAATATGAACGGCGAAATCATTGGCATCAATGGTCGCGGAAGTTTCCAGGATCGTGGTCGCGTCAATGTTGGCCTCGGTTATGCCATTTCATCCAATCAAATCAAGAACTTCATTCCCGACTTGCTCGCGACCAAGCTGACCGAGCACGGCACTCTGGATGCTCATTTTTCCGAGCGGGGCGGCAAAGTCGTTTGCTCCACCCTCGACTTGGATTCGCCTGCAGCTCAACTGGGGCTCGAACTCGGTGACGAACTTCTCGAGTTCGAAGGCTACAAGATTCGTTCTTCGAATCATTTCAAGAATCTAATCTGCACCCTTCCCGAGGATTGGCCGGCCGAGTTGCTTATTCGCAAGGAAGACAAAACGGAGAAAAGAATTTACGTTCGCCTTTATGGCTTGCCCTATGCAAAGCCAAAAGCTCGACCACGCCCGAAACCGGGCCCGGACGGTAAAGAACCGACACCGGACCAAAAGCGCCAGATGCAGAAACAAAAAGAAATGATCAAGTTGCTTTCTGCGGATGCTGGAACGGTTCGAGACAAAAAACTGAATCAGAAATACGTCGCTCACGTTTTGCGTAACTGGGATCGCAGCACGATGAAGTACTTCGCCGAACCCAGTCCAAGCTCTCGGGCCCCCGCCATCAAGTTGACGGAAGCCATCATGCGAGAGGACAAGGAAATTGGCAATCAATCCATTTGGATGCTCAGCGATGGCCGATTTCGAATCGAGCATCAGGTTGGTGAAAAGAAAAGCATTTTCGTGTTCGACGGAAAACAAAACTGGGCTTCGAAAGCTGACGGCTCTTTCAAAAAAATCAGTCAAACCCAGGCAAAACTGAATCCGCTAATTTCACAGGCGGTGGTCCTTTTGGCATCCAACAGTGACAAACCTTTCTCCCAGTTTGGCGAAGTCGTCCTTGATGGCAGCGATAAAGCAATGAAACAAGCGGCCTACCGTTTCAAGGTCACGGATGCCAACGATGATTGGTATTTTTTCTGGCTGTCGATGTATGACAAGGACGGAAAACAAAACATCGAATTGCTCAAAGCCTGCACCGAGAAAAACGCCGACGAAAATTCTGGAGCGTGGACCTTGTCGGATTGGCAGAGTCGCGAATCCTGGCTTGTTCCCCAGCGACGTCGTTTGGTCGACAACCTTTCGGAAACGGTTCGCTTTGAAGTGATCACCAAAGGTTCAAAATCGGTCGAGCAAATCGACGAGAGTCTTTTCAGCGTCACCGACGCGTCCAGTGATGATCAAAAGAATGAAAGCAATTAGAGGCCCCCGATGATTCGAAACATCATGCTCATGGTCGCCCTGGCCTTCGCCTTCCCCGCTTTGTCAGAGGCACAAAGCCTGGACGGGGCTTTTGACGACGTCATCGACAATAGCCAGAAGCGAATGGTAAAGATTTTTGGGGCCGGGGCAGGGCGGGTCGAATCCTACGCCACGGGCTTCATCATTTCGGATGACGGAAAAATTCTCACGCGGCAAGGCGTATTCCTCGAAGGCAACGCCGTCCGGGTCATCACGCCAGATGGCCAGGTACACGAGGCGAGCGTCTTGAAAAGAAACCGGGAACTCCAGGTTGCCCTTCTCAAGATTACAGCCAAAACCCCGGACTACTTTTCGCTGTCAGAAAAAGAAGTTGGAAAGAAAGGTGACTGGGTGGTGGCTTTGAGCAATGCGTTCAAGGTTGCCGACAAGCAAGAAAACGTTTCGGTAAC
Organism: uncultured Pirellulaceae bacterium; assembly: GCA_964434955.1. Lineage (GTDB taxonomy): Bacteria > Planctomycetota > Planctomycetia > Pirellulales > Pirellulaceae > JANQLU01. Next base: position 27,488 of record CAYSXI010000044.1, on the reverse strand, counting down.
CATCGGTATCATTTCGCTACGCTCGACGATCGATGCCAAGCTGAATCGAAAAGACGTCGCGTACCGTGGGCCGATTGTCGTCATCGATTGCATCACGAGTAACCCGGGAGCTGCCGGTGGTGCCGTGGTCGACACTTCGGGAAACCTGGTCGGGATGATCGGGAAAATCATCAAGAGTTCCGAGACAAATACGCGACTCAATTACGCCGTCCCGGTCACGATGCTGAACAAGTTCGTCGAAGGGAAATTGGAGAAATCGGCGGTCGCCTCCACGACAAAGTCTGGCAAAAAAGCCGATCTAGGAATTCGGTTGATGAAGTTTGGTGGCAAACGGGAGCCCGCCTACGTTGACCGCGTCGTTCGCAAAAGCCCAGCCCATGAAATCGGCATTCGACCGGATGATTTGATCGTGTCACTCAATGGCGTCACCACCAAAACGATCCAGGATTTCAATGACGCCATGGAAGACATTGAACCAGGCACCGAAGTAATCATCATTTACAAGAAACCTCGAAGCGACGAAATCATTCGCGTTCCGATCAAAGCGATTGAAAAGAAGTAGCCTGTCACTTGATCGACGCGAATTACCTTTACGGGAATAAACCATGAGACGATTTTCTAGTTTGGTTGCATTGACAATCATGATCGCTTCGACCAGTTCTTTGCCCGCACAGAACCAGAACGACGATAAAAAATCTTCCGGCAAACCTTCGGCAGAAAAACTCAAGCTCGTCAAAGGAACGCTGCTTTCGCCCAAGGCCTTCCGCTCGGCCGCCGCCAAAATCAAACCCTCCATGGTCACCATCGAATCATTCGGTGGCGTATCGGCGATTGCAGGCAAGATCGGCGGGATTCGCAAGCAAGGCGAAGGCAACACAACTGGTCTGATGATTTCGCCTGACGGACATGTCGTCACCAGCAGTTTCAACTTCATCAATCAGCCGCCCGTCATCACGGTGATTACCAGTGATGGCGAACGGCGTGTCGCCAAGTTGTTGGGGCGTGATGACACCCGCCAAATCTGCCTGCTGAAGATTGAGGGAGTCAAAGACATGCCGGTTGCCGAAATCATCCCGACCAAAGATATCAAAGTGGGGCAATGGGCGATTTCGGTGGGCGTTGGATACGGCGACACCGACCCAGCGGTTTCCCAGGGAATCATTAGCGCGATGAATCGTGCCGGCGGACGAGCCATTCAAACAGATGCCAACATCAGCCCTGCTAATTACGGTGGTCCGCTGGTCGATATTCGAGGCCGCCTCTTTGGAATCTGCGTGCCGCTGAACCCGCGTTCGCCTTCGCTCGGTGCGGGAGTTGAATGGTACGACAGTGGGATTGGCTTTGCGATTCCACTGGACGGCTTGGAAGAAATTATTGAAAAGCTCAAGAAAGGTGAAACGATCTCCCCCGCCTTTCTTGGTGTCCAAGGCCAGTTCTCGGTCGTCAACGTCGGCGTCAAAATCAAATCCGTTCAAGGCCCTGCCAAGGACGCTGGCCTAAAGAAAGACGACATCATCGTTGCCGTGGGCGAAAAACTGATCAATGACATGACGGATTTGCGATTTGCCCTGAGCCGAAAAGTGGCTGGCGACAAAGTCTCGATTACCGTTCGCCGCAAAGAGCAAGAGGAAAAGATGGAAGTCACTCTCGGTAAACCACCTGGGTCCGCAAAAAAACCCGCAGGCCCTTTCAGTCGTTAGTCCACTTTTCTTTTTTGGAAAACAAAGACACCAATTCCGAAGCCGACGGTTCCGATTACCGCGAGAATTGTCCAGGGCTTGGCGAATTCCCCCAGGGTAAATCCGCGCCAAATCGCTCCCTCCATCGAAAGGATCGACCAGGCCACCGGACTGAAATTGCTCATGGTTTTCATGAACCCCGGCATGAATGCGAGCGGTATCATCCCGCCGCCAAACATTGCCAACACGACATTGACAGCCCATCCGGCGCCGCCGACCGCCTCTTCGCTTTTGCCCATCACACTCATTGCCATCATGATGCCAACGTAACAGTAGGCGATGAATAAGGCGGATATCGCAAGATAGATTGGCTGGGCAGGACGCATCCCGAGTGCGACTCCAATGCCGATCATCAGGGCAACCACGGCCAGGATTGCCACGAAACATGCCGCGCCTTTTCCCAGGATCAATTCCATGGTCGTCATCGGTGACGTTTGCAAACGAAGAAGTGTTCCCCGGGTCCGCTCTCGTACAAGAGAGATTGCGAATCCCGCTGCGCAACCCATCACACCCCACAGGATCGCGCTTGGGAAACTGATATCCCAACTGCTCCGCAGTTTTGAAAACAGCGAATTGGTTTCTTTCTTCTGAAACGCATCAAATGATTTGATGTTGGCAAACTGCATGGTTGGCCCCTGAGCTTCGCTCCCTTGGGATTCCTGGTCGTCCTGCACTTTCTTCAGGTCATCGAAGAACCCAACCATGGAATCAAACATGGCCCCCACGACCAGTTTGGTAGCGGCCGGAGCCGAGTCATCGTTTTTGAGTTCCTCTTTTTGCTGCTCAACCATTGAGCGGATCGAATCAACATCGTTCATTCGTTCGGGAATCAGTTGCCCAATCGCTTCCATGACATATCCTTCAAGCATGGCGGCTTCGGCCGCGCGCGAGGGATCCTTTCCGATCTCAACCGTCGCCGGTTCATCGGCCCAAATCATCCCGGCGTTTTCTCCAAAACCTTCTGGGACAACAATCACACCGACTTGCTTTCGATCCTTGATTTGACGAATCGCGTCTTCCCGATTGGTTTCAATTACGTTCAAGATCTTGTTGGCTTTCAGTTTCTCGACCAACAGCTTGGACATCTTGCTCTGGTCCTCATCAACGACACCAACGGACACGCTTCCGTCCTTGGGCTTGCCGCCGACACCCTGGTACATGAACCCGAAGAACACGCCCATCATGACGGGCATTCCAATCAGGAAAAAAAGCGCCGCTTTGTCTCGGCTCAAGATTCTGAGGTCTTTAATGGCAATTTGAATAATTGAATTCACGACGGGGATCCGTATGGGATTGAATGCTAAAGGAACCGGCAGGGAATTTAGTCGCGTAAACTGCGACCGGTCAGCGTCAAAAAAACCGACTCAAGATCAGGTTGATTGATTTGCAAATTCTTGAAGCGAACTCCGAGATTGGTAAGCTTGGCGACTTCCTCAATCGGTTCGTTTGTTTGATAGCGCCAAGAATGCTCGACCGATTTCCCGGGTAGGGAAACTTTGTCAGGGACTGCCTGCAGTTCACCCGTGACGAGGCTTTCCCCTCCGTGGCGACCAATCAAGTTTTCAACCGAATCCAACTCAAGCAACTTGCCGTGGTCGATAATGGCGACGCGGTTGCAAAGCCGCTCCGCTTCCTCCATGTAGTGGGTCGTGTAGATGATCGACAGGCCCTGTTGCTGAAGTTGCTCCACGCCTTCAAAAATGTGATTACGACTTTGTGGGTCAACACCGACAGTCGGTTCATCCAAAAGAACAATTTTGGGTTCATGCACCAACGCACAGGCAAAGTTAAGACGACGTTTCATTCCGCCGCTAAACGTCCCAACGCGGCTTTTCCTTCGATCCTGAAGTCGAGAGAATTCGAGAGCCCACTCGACGCGCGATTTGAGATGCGCGCCGGAAAGCTTGTAGAGTTTCCCGAAAAACGACAAATTTTCTTCTGCCGTCAGTTCGTCATAAATGGAGAGTGCCTGCGGTGCGACCCCGATTTGTTTTCGGACGGAGATTTGGGTCGGGTCACTTTCGCCGAGGACTTCGATTTTCCCTTCGGTCGGTTTTAATAGCCCGATCATCATTCCGATCGTCGTGGTTTTCCCGGCTCCATTGGGCCCAAGCAGCCCGAGAGTTTCGCCCGGCAGAAGATTAATATCCAACTGATCAACCGCCGTGAATTTGCCGAACTTCTTGACCAGTTTTTCCGCCTCAATGACGTGTTTCATTTTTCACCTTGGGTACGTGCTGCCACCTGAAATACGCGAATTCACCCTGATTTTGGTGTCAAAACGGACATAAAGGGTGAAAATTCAATTGGCGTCGGAATCGGTGGTCGATATACTTCATGTACAGAAGTTGAATTCAGAGGTTACTCAAAACCCAAATATAAAAGGAATTTTTTGTGAACAAGATCATTTTTGGCATTTTCGCTTTGCTTGCAGTTTCACTTGGTGGTTTTTACGTATTCCAAAACGCGACCACAGACAACGATTGCGCTTCTTGCAACACCGTGCAAGCCAACTCGCAAGCTGACGCGTCCATTTGTGACAAAGGCTGCTGTGGCACCAAAGCCGACGTATCGACCAGTACGTCTGGATGCTGCTCATCAGGAAGCTGCGACTCTCAGTTGACCGCCAAGAAATCATGCTGTGGCGAAGGCGGATGCTGTGACTCAAAACTCACGGCCAAGAAATCATGCTGTGGCGAAGGCGGATGCAGCAACTCGACGACCACGACCGTCGCGAAGAAATCTGGCTGCTGTGATGGCGGATCTTGCTGCGGAACCAAATCAACGGTCGCCAAGGAATCGACTCACACACCATCGGCCAACGCCGTGATGGTAGTTAATCCAGACGGTTCGATTGAATACGAACCACAAAACTAGATCGCAAGACCTGGTTAAACGAAAACACGAAAGGGTGGCCTTGGGGCCGCCCTTTTTTCATGCTCCGAGGCGAGAACTGTTCGCCTTTGCTGTTCGGCTTTGCGAACGAGCCGGAGCGGTGAGTCCCGTGCATTCCCAACGGTCGAAACCCCATTCTCTTGAACGAAGTTGGCCGCTGGTTACAACACGATCCGGTTCCATCCCTTCGCTCCAGCTCCATCACGTGACTTGGGTCAAAGATCCTGAGGCTACTGTTCACGGGATTGCGACGAGCATCGGCGCCCTCGATGGCCTCCCAGCCTTTACTTTCATTCGAGCGCTTAGCCTGCTGCCAGAGCCTTGCACCGGAATGTCGGATGATTCAAAACTCTTTCAGGATCGGCAAAACCTCGGTTTGAATGCCACCGGTCACATGGACGTCGCCTTCTGAATCGACAAAAACATCGATCTCGCTTCTTACGCCAAATTCATCAAGATAAATTCCTGGCTCGATTGAAAAACAGGTTTGTTTCATGATCAAGCGATCTTCTTGGGTTTCCAGGTTATCAATATGCGCTCCGTTTCCATGAGTTTCCTGGCCGATGTTATGACCGGTGCGATGATAAAAAGCCTCTCCGTAACCGGCATCCACGATTACCTTTCGGGTTGCTTCGTCGACCTGCCAGCCAAACAGTGGTTCTTTTTTCTCAAAAGCATCCTTGGCAGTCTGGATTCCCGCATCGCGTGCGGCGGCAACAATGTTGAATACATCGGTATATTTCTGTGGCACGGACTCACCGACGAATCCGACTTTTGTTAAATCGGTATACACGGCGCCGGGACGATCCATCTTCACCCACATGTCGAGCAGAACGAATTCGCCCTCTTTGATTTCCGCGTCGCTACCTGACTGGGGAGCGTAATGCGGATCACCACTGTTTGGACCGACCCCAACGATGGGCGGATGATAAGTCGTCATTTTGTTTTCGTGATAGAAGTCCATCACCATGGATTGAACGTCCGTTTCGCGCAAGGTTTTTCCTTCGCGAACGTGATCGGCGATCATCTTCCAAGCCTTGCTGAATGCTTCCTGGTTCAATCGGTCTGCTTCCAGATGCGACTGCCATTGCTCTTCGGACCAACGGGCTTCGAAGTACTGGATCAAGTTGCCGGAAGAGACGACATCGACACCAAAGGATCGAATCAACTCGACCGTGCCAGCATCAACTCGGGATACATAAGGATTGCCGGCATTGGGCGAATACTCCATCGCCACGTTTTTTGTTCCATCCAGAATCTGTTCGAGGTTTTCGTTGAGGACCTGCCAGGCCAAGTAAACGCGTTTGTCACCGGGCAGGTGATCCAATTGCCCGGCCTCAATCCGGTGGACTAGTTTTTGTGGCGTACCTTCGGCGGGCACGTAATAGAACCAGCGACGCGATCCCAAATCATCCTGGGGGATATCACATACACGTGTTGCGAGCACATTCAGGCCGCGGAAATCATAAAGCAGCCAACCATCCAGGTTGAATTCGCGAATTGCCGCCTGAACGGCACTCAAATCGAACATTCGTGGAACCTCTAATGCCAAAATTGCGTCCAAAGTTTGGCCCAATCATAGCAACCGCCGTTACAGAATTGAACACGTCGATCCGAACCGATCGAGGCAGAATTTTGGTAATTGCGGTCGGTGGCAAGAGCTGGATCATCGGCTCCCGATTGTGGGTGACGACGAAGCTGGTCGTGATTTCTGCGCCTGCGTCCCTTGGCAAACCCGTCAGGGGGAATCCTGGCAGCGATACCGACAGGTGTTTTCGGGTTCGTGTTTAACCGATCGATTCACCCAGGTCGCCGATTATTCGGGGCGCCAATTATTCGGGTCACCAAATTTTTCGTGGCATTAAGTCACCTAGGGCGTGGCCTCCCAATCTCGGGTATACTTGGTAGAGGCCGTCGGCCCCATCACGGCGGACCCTAAAAAGGAACCCCAAACGGGAAAACTGCCCGGTGACTGGCGTTCGACTTGTCGCTCGCTCTGCCATAACTTCGACAATTCCATTTCGACGGTGAGATTCAATGTATTCCACTCCTCTTTCTGGTTTACGAACGTTGGCGTTTTGTACAGCCATTGCTTTCGTTTTTGGCACGATTGCCAACGCTCAAAGAGCTGACTTTGACGAGTTAGTTGACCTGATCCAAACCGTCAAAATGCAGGAAGCCGTTCCACCGATCGCGGTCCAGGACCCCTTTGGTGGCCCCGCGCGTCCTGTTCCGCAAGAGAAACAGGATGATAAAAAGAAAAAAGACGACAAGAAAAAAGAAGATGAGGACGTTGTTGTCAAACGAACCGAAATCAAACCTGCGAATCCGCGCGAGGTTCGGTTCCATCTATGGGACGGAAATATCTTCACGGGAGACTTGAGCGGCGACGGTGTCACTGTCGTTACCGAGTTTGGCGATTTGAAAATCCCTGTAGAAAAACTTTACGGTTTTCGTCCGGGCCTCGACAGTTTCCCTGAACTTTACGGTCAACTGAAAGGGCTGGTTGAGAAGCTTGGCGACAAGGACTTCAATGAGCGAGAAAAAGCTCACAAGGACATCGTGAATCTCGGGCCTCAGTTCCTGATGCAGATTTACGAGTTTGAAGATGGTGGCAATGCGGAGCGGAAACGACACCTCAAGGAAATCCGGGAGGAACTCGAGGAAATGTCGGAAGACATGGACGCGATGGACGAGGAGGCCGGCGATCGTTCGGTTGCCATGATTCGCGGCGACTCGGTCCAAACCAAGGACTTTACCGTGGTCGGGAAAATCAAGCAGGACTCATTCGTCGTGAAAACCAAACACGGCGACTTGAATGTCAAACTTGCCGACATCAAATACATGGATCGTTCCATGACTGGCGGTGGTGAAGCAAGAAAGACAGTTCGAATCATGGGCACCAACATGGCCGGGAAAAACATGAAGTCCACAGGGATTCGTGTTGAAAAAGGTGACACGATTTCCGTTCGTGCTTCCGGTTCGATCGTCATGACTCCCTGGGGCAGCAATCGCAGCACCGGCCCCGAAGGAAACACACGCTATTCCAAGTATCAAAATTTTAATGGCGGTTCGTTGCTGGTTCAGGTCGGTGACGGGAAGTTCGTTTACGTCGGTGCCAAAAAGACGATCAAGGCACCAAGTTCCGGGACGCTCAAGCTTGGCGTTGCGATTCCGCAGGAATACATGAGCTACGCTTATCCGGGCGAATTTCGCGTCAACTTGCGGGTCGTCTCCGGCGGCGGCAAATAGTCTACAGGATCGCCAAAGAATTTGACCAATCATCAAACCCGAGTGTCGAACTCGGGTTTTTTTGTGGCTTCTACCTTCGGCGAGATTGCGGCGACAAAATTACGACCATTAAAATGGCTCGCAAAAGAATTCAGGCTTAGCCAAGGCAAATTAGATGCTGCAAAACGTTGCTTTCCACTTACAATTTCACGCCCACCAATTGCTGGGATTTGCTGGCGGTGGTGCAGTGGACGAGCCAAAAAAAGTTCTGATCACAAACGATGCCATCGTCTTCGGCATCCTCGTGATCATGCTCGCAACCATCTTTTACCTTTCGAACCTGCAGAATCGGTTCCTCAAGATCTTTTTCAAGGTCGTTCCGATGCTGTTGCTTTGCTACTTCCTGCCTTCGCTTCTGACCACCTTTCGAGTCGTCGATCCCGAACAATCAAAGTTGTACTACGTGGCTTCGCGTTTCCTTTTGCCGGCGAGTCTCGTCTTGCTTACGATGAGCATTGATTTGAAAGAGATCCTTCGCCTGGGTCCGAAGGCGTTGATCATGTTTCTTACCGGCACGGTGGGAGTGATGATCGGGGGTCCGCTGGCGATTTTCATGACTTCATTTTTTGCGCCCGACGTTGTTGGCGGCAATGGGCCGGAAGCCATCTGGCGAGGCTTTTCAACGGTGGCCGGATCCTGGATCGGTGGTGGCGCGAACCAGGCTTCGATGTATGAAATTTTCAGGCCCGAAAAAGCCGCGGAAGGAACCGCGGGAGGAAAGAAATACGACCAGATGTATTCGGTCATGATCACGCTTGATGTGATTGTGGCGGAGATCTGGATGGTCTTCTTGTTGATCGGCGTTGGATTCTCAAAACACATCGACCGGTTTTTCAATGCCGATGCTTCGGCTATTGAAAACCTGAAAGAGAAGATGGAAAAATTCAGCAAGTCGACTGCCAGGAATCCAACGGCAGTAGACCTCATGGTTTTGGCAGGAATCTGTTTCGGGATTACGGGCTTGGGCCATTTGGTCGGAGATGCGATCGGACCCTTCGTGAAAGAGAACTATCCATTCCTGAAACGATTCAGCCTCAACAGTGAGTTTTTCTGGCTCATCATTATTGCGACGACGCTGGGTTTGATTCTTTCTTTCACGAAACTTCGCAACTACGAAGGCGTCGGGGCTTCAAAGATTGGAACCGTGTTCATTTTCATTCTCGTTGCCACAATCGGAATGAAAATGGATATCACCGTCATTGCGCAAAACTGGAAACTATTCATTGTCGGTGGCATTTGGATGTTTATCCACGTGGGCCTGCTTTTCCTGGTTGGCTGGCTGATTCGTGCACCTTATTTCTACCTGGCCGTAGGCTCGAAAGCCAATATCGGCGGGGCAGCTTCGGCACCGGTTGTCGCTGCGGCGTTCCATCCTTCGCTCGCACCCGTTGGCGTGCTATTGGCGGTTCTCGGATATGCCCTGGGGACCTATTGTGCCTTGCTTTGTGCCTACATGATGGAAGCTGCCGCTCCAACGTAGTCGGCTGATTCGAGCTAGAAATGGAAGATCAAAACAAGATCGCAATCCGAAAGATTGCCAAAGCCGACAACGAAGCGATCGCGCTGATCATCCGCGAGTGCTTGCAAGAGTTTGGCGCCGTCGGTTCAGGATTTGCCTGGGGCGATCCCGAAGTCGACGTGATGTTTGAGACCTACCAAGATCCAAAGTCGATTTATTACATCGTTGAGATCGATGGTGTGGTCAGTGGCGGCGGTGGCATCGCGCCTTTGGCGGGAGGAACGGCGACGACATGTGAGTTACAGAAAATGTATTTCACTCGAACCGCGCGCGGAAAAGGAATTGGCGGGCGTTTATTGGATAAGTTGCTCGCCGACGCGAAGTCCCTTGGATTTGATGAGATTTATCTCGAGACCTTGAAACATATGGATGCCGCCAATGCGCTCTATCGCAAATTGGGATTTGAGCCGCTGGAAAAACCGATGGGCGACACGGGCCATTGCGGATGTGACTTTTGGTATCGACGTTCGCTGGTCGTCTAGTCCCGCATCAACGTTTGGATGCCATGCCGTCTCCAAATCGGCGACCCTCAACCTGCCACCCGATTATTGGCAGCGGGCCCAAGCCCGGAGTGCCCGCTGTGCCTGAGCGATTTCATGGAGCCTAATCACATGGACACCGCAGCTTGCCAAATGGATCGCGATCCCCAAACTGGCCGAATCGCGTTCAATATCAGGATTCGCTTCGAGTTTCCCAACGAATCCTTTTCGTGAATGCCCGACCAAAACGGGACAACCTGCTTCGAGAAACCGCCCTGCCGAATGTACAAGCTGCCAGTTGTGCTCATGCGTTTTGCCAAAACCTACTCCCGGGTCCAAGCAAATCTTGGCAAGCTCAATCCCTTCGCCAACCAGATATTCTCGACGTCGAACCAGGTATTGATAAATTTCCTCGACAACGTTGTCATATCGAGGGTTGTCTTGCATCGTTTGAACCGAACCTTTCATGTGCATTGCACAAATCCCGGCTCCCGTCTTCAGGGCGACATCGACCATATCCGGGTCGCCCTCTAGGCCCGTCACGTCGTTGATGATTTCGGCGCCAGCATTAACTGCTTCGAGTGCAACTTTGGCCTTCGACGTGTCGATCGAAACAGGCACCGAAACCGATTCACAAACCTTCTCAATCACCGGGATCGTTCGTCGAAGCTCTTCTTCGAGTTCAACGGGGTCGGAATACGGTCGCGTGCTTTCACCGCCGACATCGATAATGCCAGCGCCGTCTCGCTCCAACTGGATGGCATGTTCAACGGCAGTTTCCGGATTCGCGTAATTGCCCCCGTCGGAAAAGCTATCGGGAGTCACATTGAGAATCCCCATGAGAATGGGATCGTTGGAAAATTCGATCGAGCGGGTCTTAAGCGACCACTTTTTCGCACGTGGAAGACTGGACATCTAGCGGAACGACTTATTCGTTTTCGTCGAGTTTGAGTTGTTCAAACAAAGGCAGATGTCGATAGTAAACTTCGAGCGTGCAGACTGCCATAGCGGTCACGAAAATCCTGCCGCCCTGGCCGCCCCATTCAAAATCACTGGGAGTCCAACTGCCGGGATGATCACCGCGACGATTTTGCATCAAGACAAGCGTATCTCGCATCTTTTCGTTCCAGGTTTTCCATTTGGATCCGCCGTAATGATGCAATGCCTGGGTGGCGTAATACCAGTAATAGATGTTTGCTTCATCTCGCGAGGGCGGATGATACTTGACCAGGTAATTGACGGCCGCCCGTGCCGCGGGCTTGTCACGATCCCAACCGAGATAGAATCGGCACAACAATCCTTCGGCCGTCATCGTTGGTTTCGGCTCATCACTTCCGGCCTGATAACGATAAAGACTCCCCGCGGGAAACTTGCGATATTCTCCGTCGTACTTCCGGCTCACGATATCAAGATATTGGTCGGCAAGTTCAAAGGTCGACTCATCCGTTTTCAATCCCAGATTGCTGCCGCGAGCACTTTGAAGCGCCATCAGTTGCCATCCAAAAACACTGGTGTCACCGCGCTCGTTCCTGGCTCCTGTACTTGGGCGATAGCGCCAGCCTCCGCGGCGATACTGAGCGTCTTCGATGAACTTGATGGCCCGCTGGGCTGGCTCCCGGAATCGCTCGTCTCCGGTCATCGCGAAAGCTTCCACGAGCACGATCGTCGCTTGGCCATGAGCGTACATCTCGTAGGTATCGGGCAAATTATTTCGACGTAGCGAATTTTGCCCTCGCAGATCACCGTTCTCTTTCTGGTGTTCCAAAATCCACTTCAAACCCTTGGCGACAGTTTCTTTATAAACGCCATTCTCGTGAGTCTGGCCTGCCCCGAGAAAGGGAAGAAGCGCCAACGAAGTACCAGCCATGTCGCCTGGATTTCTCGGGTTCTCGCTCCGATAGTAGTATCGCAAACTCCAACTGCCATCAGAATTTTGCACACTGGCCAACCAACGCAAGCCGCGAGATACGGCCGCTTCCGTGAGTGTTGTGCCACCCTGCGATTTCACAATTTCGTGTCGCACACGGGGATCGCGGGCCGCAAACGAAAAGTCGGGACCGGTTCTTGTCGTGATGTTTTTCTTGACGTCATTGATATCGGGAAGCGGAGAAATTGGATCCGGATCATCAATCAACTCGGCCGCGTCCTGCTCCGCTTTCTCGATCACATCTCTTGCTTCTTCATCCCCTTCCGTCATCTGCTGGGCAAGTGGAATGTCGTCTTGCAGCTGATCTTCCGGATTTTCCATTCGGATCTCGCCACCTTCCGAATCGTCCTTGGAAAGGAATGTCGAAATCGTAATTGAATCCCGATCAGTCAGCTGCGGCAGCAGGATCATTGCCAGGATCAACAGCGCTATGACATGAAGAATGAAGCTGACCAGCCACGCGGGCATCGAGTTAAAGGCGCGTCGAATCAAGCGCGCGGTAAGTCGACTTTCAGAATCGGGCAAACTTACCGTGTCTTCCACCGGGTCTTCGGTATCAATCGAAGGAAATAGAGGGCGATCGCGCGGCTCGGATTCCGCGATATGAGAGATCGTTGGAAGCGGCGAACGCGCCGGAACGGTCTGAGTCTCGCGTCCCTCTGGCCGACCCATCAGTTCCTCGACGGCCCGGTGTTGCTCGGGCGTCAGCTCAATCGACGTTTCACAGTTCCAACAATCCGCGACCATCAGCCACAACCTGACGGTCATCGGTGCCTGGCAACTCGGACAACTGCAAAGAATGGCGGTGCCCTGCACCCAGATAGCACCGCTCGAGGTTTCGATTGTCTGCGTAGCACAAGACTGAACATCCAGCGCTTCATCGTCGTCGCCAACACCTAGCGGCGGAATCTCAACTGAGTCTTTGAGATCCAGGATCGGTTGCATTCCCCCGACACCCGGATGTTCGACGATTGAAAGTGGGCCGTTTTCGTGGATCGAAAGAACCGGAATCGGATCACCGGGATCAAAGCCGGGGATCGGCTCCATGGGATTCAGTTGGCCTTCGCTTGTAGAAGCGTTCATCGAATTTCGTGCTGTCCTCGCCACTTGGAGCCCGATGCTTTTAGTTGATTTCAAGACAGAATCCGGTCTGCCATTCTTGGAAGCTGAATTGCGAAGCGAGGAAAAGGCCGTGTACGCATTGTTTCAACACCGCCGGGCAAAATCAAGTTATTCCGCCGGGTTCGTGTCGCTGCTTTCAATGGTTGCTAAAACCTTACGGATCTTGCCCGGATTTGTTTCGGGATTTCGGTGAAAAACCCGCGAAAGCGCCCCTGAAAACAGGCCAACCACCCGCCTAGTTTGGCCCCCGCATTGTGGAACTTCACTGGCAAAATCTTAACGGGTAGAGGCCGCCCATAAATGCAAATCCGCGAACGATTTACGAGTCGCCGTAAGTCGTTTAATTTCAACGTTTTGCGCCGACCAATTTCGGGGCCCACCCGTTGTGACTGAGGACGAAAAATGGTACACTAGTCGCGTTAATTATTCGACGATTTCCGGGTCAAAATTGCGGCTTTTCCAACGCGATTTTCGCCCGTTTTTTTATTTTGGATTTGGGGCCATCGCTGGCCCTTTTGAAAGGATCTGGAATTGTCCACGGATTCAAACTTGCCGCCCGAAAATGGTGGGGAAAACGGTGACCTTCACGATGGGCACCTGATCGGGATGCCCATCGAGCAGGAGCTCAAAGAGAGTTACCTTACTTACGCGATGAGCGTCATCATCAGTCGTGCCCTGCCGGACGTTCGCGACGGGCTTAAGCCATCGCAGCGTCGTATTCTCGTTGCCATGAACGATCTGAGCTTGGGCCCGGGCTCCTCGCGGGTGAAATGCGCCAAGATTTCCGGCGACACAAGCGGTAATTATCACCCGCACGGTGAAAGTATTGTCTATCCGACGCTTGTTAGGATGGCCCAAGAATGGAATATGCGTCATGTCTTGATTGATAAACAAGGCAACTTTGGCTCGATTGCCGGACTGCCTCCGGCCGCGATGCGATACACGGAGGCCCGCTTGTCGCCCGTCGCATCCATGATGTTGGACGATCTCAAGTTGGACACGGTCGACTTTACGCCAACGTATGACGAGCAGAGGATGGAACCGACGGTTCTACCCAGCAAGTTTCCCAACTTGTTGGTCAATGGATCCAGCGGGATTGCCGTCAGTATGGCAACCTCGATTCCTCCGCATAATCTTGGTGAAGTTTGCGATGCGTTGATCCAGTTGATTGACCATCCTGAAATTTCAATTGACGAGTTAATGGAGTTTCTGCCGGGACCTGATTTCCCGACCGGCGGGGTCATTTGTGGGCGGGCCGGTATTCGTCGCTCCTATCACACGGGACGCAGCACGATTACGCTGCGTGCGAAAACCTACATCGAAGAGCATCGCAAGAATCGCTTCCGCATCGTGGTAACCGAGATTCCCTACCAGCAAACTCGGGACAACGTTGTCGAAAAAATCGCCGAGCTGGTGAAGAGCGAAAAAGTCAAAGGGATTTCGGGCATCAAGGATCTCAGCGATTTAAAAGAGCCGGTCAAGCTTTTGATCGACATCAAATCGGATGCGGATGCGGACATCGTTCTTAATCAGCTTTACCAGTTTTCGCCATTGCAAACGACGTTCTCAATGAACTTCCTTGCTTTGGTGGATGGTAAGCCGAAACAGCTTTCGATCAAACAGATTCTCCAGGAGTTTATCCGTCACCGAATCGCGGTCATTAGACGCCGAACCCAGTTCTTGTTGGCGCGTGCGAGAAAACGGAAGCACACGGTCGAGGGCCTGCTGCTCGCGTTAGCCAACATCGACGAGATTATTCAAATCATTCGAAACTCGAAAACCCAGGTCGAGGCCAAACAGGGCATCATGCAAGTCGAATGCCCGGCCGCCATGTTAAATCGGGCACTCGGCGACGAAGGCTTCAAGGTTTTCGTTGATGAACGCGGGGAAGCGGAAGGCTACAACCTGACCGCGGTTCAGGCAGACGCAATCTTGAAAATGACGCTCGGTCAGTTGGTGAACCTGGAGCAGGAGCGACTGGGTGATGAACACAAGAAACTCCTCGAGGAAATTACCGAGTACCTGAGAATCCTCGGCGACGAGCAGGCCGTTCTGCAGATCATCAAAGATGATTTGAACGAGATTAAACGTAAACACGCCGACAAACGTCGCAGCGAAATCTCCGGGGAGGAAATCGGTTCGATCGACATCGAAGACCTCATCACCGAAGAGAACATGGTGGTTTCGATTTCGCATCGTGGATACATCAAGCGAACGCCTGTCAGCACCTATCGGGCTCAAAGGCGAGGCGGCAAGGGGATCAAGGGCGCCAAAAGCGAAGAGGAAGATCCAATCGAACACGTGTTCGCTGCCAGCACGCATGATTACCTTTTGGTCTTTACCAGCTTGGGTCGCGTGTACTGGTTGAAGGTTTACGAGTTACCGCAGCTTTCCCGGGAGAGTCGCGGCCGCGCGATTGTCAACTTGCTGAACCTGGCGGAAGGTGAAAAGATCGCCGACTGCCGCGCCGTTCGCGATTTCAATCTGGAAGACCATTATTTGATGATGGCAACCAAAAAGGGCCTCGTAAAGAAAACCGACTTGAGTGCTTACGGTCGACCTCGACAGGGAGGAATCATCGCGATCAAACTTCGAGACGATGATGAATTGATCGATGTTGTGATTGCCCAAAAAGGCGACGAGGTAATCCTTTCGACGGCGTCGGGAATGGCCATTCGATTCAACCAGGAAGATGCTCGCCCGATGGGACGAAACACCAGTGGCGTGAAAGGCATCACCTTGGTCGGTGACGATGAACTGGTAGGCATGGTCGTAGCCGATCCCGAAGCAACGCTTCTTACGGCTTGTGAACACGGCTATGGGAAACGAACGCAATTCGGCGCTTCGCTTGCCGACGGGGATGAGGATGACTCGAGTAGCGCATCGCGATACCGAACCCAGAAACGTGGTGGCAAAGGCGTTCGCGACATCAAAACCACCGATCGCAACGGGAAAGTCATTGGAGTCGTGCCCGTCAATGACTCCGACGAAGTCTTGATGATGACCTCACGCGGAAAAATCCAACGCATTGCATGTAATGATATTTCCGTGATCGGTCGAAATACGAGCGGTGTCCGAATCATGTCTCTCGACGAAGGTGATACGCTCGCCGTGGTGGTTCGCGTTCCTCGGGACGAAAACGAAAACGGTGAAGAGCCCGTGGAAGGTACCGGTAACCCACCGGCCGATCCACCGTCGGAATCGGCTAGTAACTGATCCCGATTCACGATTAACGCGGTCTGAAACGATTGAGTGCTGTCGTTTCAGACCCACCCCTATCGTGTTTTTTTCCCCGCTTATCGACAAAAAATTCGATCCCAGTCATAATCCAACCAGATCGAATATTTTGCATTCGAAACCATAAATCTTTCGCGGCGAATGCCCATTCCTCCAGAGTCCGCCCTGTTGGGTGGAATAATTGCTGAATCGTACGCTTGAATTCAGTTCCCGAACTGCCCTTTAATTTCGGAGTTTCCAAGTGGAAATCGCAATGATTGGTACCGGCTATGTTGGCCTGGTCACCGGAACCTGTTTTGCTGAAAGTGGCAACAACGTCACCTGCGTTGATATCAATCAGCAGAAAATCGAGAACTTAAAAAATGGAATCATTCCGATTTACGAGCCAGGTCTCAAGGAACTCGTAGTTCGGAACTACGAACAGGGCCGACTGAGTTTCACGACTGAAATCAAAGAAGCCGTTTCAAACTGCGCCGTGCTATACCTGGCGGTCGGTACGCCTCAAGGCGATGACGGCTCTGCCGATCTTTCCGCGCTTTGGAGCGTGGTAGATTCGATCGCTCCGCACGTTCGCGATGACGTGATTATCGTCACCAAGAGCACGGTTCCCGTCGGGACCAACGCGGGCATCTACAACCGATTGCAAGAGATCAACGGCAAGAAGTACCACGTCGCCAGCAATCCCGAATTTCTCAAGGAAGGCGCCGCGATCAATGACTTCATGTATCCAGATCGCGTTGTTGTTGGCGTTCGAGAAGAAACGGTTGGCGAAGTACTGCGAGAGCTTTATTCGCCCTTCCTGCGCACAGACAAACCTTTTTTGGTGATGTCTCCCGAAAGCGCCGAGTTGACCAAGTATGTTGCCAACGCGATGTTGGCCACGAAAATCAGCTTCATCAATGAGATGGCAAATCTTTGTGAAGCGATGAACGGCGACATCAACGACGTGCGTCGTGGTATCGGCCATGATCAGCGAATCGGGTTTCAGTTCCTGTTTCCGGGTGTCGGATACGGTGGAAGCTGTTTCCCGAAAGATGTTCGTGCTCTGTCCAGCATGGCCAAAAATCATGACCTGCCGCCAACGATCCTGAACGCGGTCGACGATGTCAACAACCGTCAGAAGTACATCCTCGTCGAAAAGATCAAAGAACATTTCGACGGCAACCTCTCTGGCAAAACGATTGCCGTTTGGGGATTGGCCTTCAAACCAAAAACCGATGATATCCGAGAAGCCCCGGCGCTGGTGATGATCCATGAACTGCTTGATGCGGGTGCAAACATCAAGGCCTATGATCCGGAAGCCATGGCGAACGTCCAGGAAGAGCTGGGGGATCGCATTGAGTTCTCCGAACACCCATTGAGTGCACTGGAAGGCGCCGACGCGTTGGCCATCAATACGGAGTGGGATACCTTCCGCAATCCCAATTTTGATGACCTCAAATCACGTCTCGCGTCGCCCATCGTTTTTGATGGCCGAAACCTTTACGATCCGAAACAAATGGAACGTCTCGGCTTTTCGTACTACTCCATCGGTCGTACAACCGTTGGTAAACCAACCGTTAACGTTTCCTAGAGGGCAATCGCCCCCAAGGCATCAAGTTCTCGGGACGACTTGCAGGCCAGTTGCTCAGATCGCTCGCAAGGAACATTAGAATCGAACCAAGAAATCGCCGATCCGCGTTGGCGATTTTTTATGCGCCAATGGAAATCTACTGATTCTCGCGAGAACCCAAGCGGTTCAACGAAGCTCTTTGCGAATCACCAGTTTCAAGCCGGACCAGGTCTCGTCCACCGCGCAGACTTTGACATCGACCAAACCAAGTGGCAACGCGATTTCTCGAACCGTATCTTCGGTAACCTCGGATGGGATCCCAGAAGATTTCTTGGGCCAGCTGACCCAGACCATCCCGTCGGAGATGATTCGAGTGCGAGCCACTTTCA
The DNA here is from genome assembly GCA_964434955.1 of uncultured Pirellulaceae bacterium. Classification (GTDB taxonomy): domain Bacteria; phylum Planctomycetota; class Planctomycetia; order Pirellulales; family Pirellulaceae; genus JANQLU01. The sequence continues at coordinate 9,338 of CAYSXI010000044.1, read as the reverse complement.
AATGCTTCTCAAGCTCTGATTTCTTTTTCGTAAAAAGATGCCAGATTTCCACAGGCTGACGAAAGCGACTCGAGAAAGAAACATCCTCCGGAATTGGCCGCAGCAAATCTTCGTAATCTGCGGGAACATTCGTCGTTCGAACCCGGAAGCCCGGCTTGATACCAAGCTTCTTTGCCAAAGGCGTTCCAGAATATCCAGCCGTGCTCATGAGCTTCCTTCGAAACTTGCTAGACCATTCCCCATTTTTTTCTCATGCCCCATTCAAGACCCATTGCGACCAGGAACAGGAAAAGGAAAAACGAACCATCAATCCAGGTATCACCCAGCCGCCATTTTTGCGGGATCTCAACTTTCATGACAGGAGGATCCGCCAGGATCTTGTCAAGCAAGATCCCGAACTCATCCGGTTCAACCTGCTGCCCACCCCAACGACTTGTTTGGCTAGCAAGCCGGAACAGTTGATCCGGATCCGCCGCTGCGATGGACTTTTCTTTGTCTTGATCGAACACAATAAACTCGGCCGAAGATGCTCCGATCGAATTGCCGTTCCGTTTGGCCGTAACTTCAATTCGGTAAAGCCCGGATTCTGACACGGCATCTCGCGGCACCTGGACGCTTTGCGTTCCTTCTTCGGCCGCGGTTCCAGACAGCGGAATTTTTTTGCCGTCAGGTTGAATCATGGTGATCTCAAAGGTTGCATCTTCAATGACGAATCCGGCCGTATTCTTGGCTCCCACCGTAAACTGAACGAGGCTCCTGGGCTGGTATCGCCTCTGCGGCAAATTAACCCAGACGTTTGTGTTGGTCAGGGAATCTCGAAATGCCAGCCATAAAATGATCTGCCGCCAAAAACGTTTGTGTTCTTCGGCAAAACCACCCATCGCCCATTTCCAGGTGGAATCTCCGGCAAATGCAATCACGCGTCCGCCAACTGTGGTCGACAAGAGCATGGGCTCACCTGAGTCGCTGACCATGAGTCGTTCCGCGCTTTCCTTCGGCTTCAGAAACCGGTTGGCGCCATTCAAAGGCGGCAACTTCTTCCAAATATCCGTACCGCCTTCCGCAGAGATCGTTGTCAAGAAATGCTGGCCAATGGGACGAAGCTGAATCGGCCTCTCAATGTGTAGATCTTTTCGCAAGGGCGCGTCAAAATCCTGACGGTCGCTTTCTTCCATCAGAACCGGAAGGACATCTTCCAGTGGAGTGCCACCGTAAAGGCCCGGTCCAAAACTGTGGTAACCGCCCGTCATGATCAGGCCCTTGCCCTTCGACACCGCGTTGCGAATGGCCAACAGATTTTCCTCCATGACACCTTTCTCATAGAGAGCGCGGGCGTCGATATCGGCCAGGAAAATGACATCGTAAGATGGGTCGGAAAAGTCTTTGGAAAGATCACGTGGCCAACTGTTGCGACTAACGGGCAACACGATTCGCGGCTCGATTTGAATTTCCTGACTGGCGCCCAAGGCTTGCCGCAAAAAACGCTGTTCGTGGTTCGCATTGCCCGTGACATAAAGGACCTTCAGGCCGCCATCAAAAACGGTCAGAAATGCGGGCAGCTCATTGTTCCGCGAGGAAATTTCCGTTGCCTGAGGTTCGGCTCGAACCACGACTCGATATTGTCCGGGTTTCTCCGGCACAAACCCCATCGTGATCGACTTTTGTTCGTTCTGTCCTCGGAACTGAACCGACTTGAAGTCGACCACGGTTTCTTGGTTGTCGGGATCGGTGACGACCAGTTGAACGGGAATGGTTTGATTCGCAAAACCCCGTGCGGCAACCGTCGCGACAAATGTCTGGCGGTTTTTCACGAAGCCCGTGTAGTTGTCCGGCATATTGGTCACTGCGATATCGGCGAACTGTCCGGAATCCGCAGGCCGACCAAAAGGTACCGTATAGAGGGGGATTTGCAGCTGATCCAAGAGCTTGGCTGCCTGTGTCAGTTCCACCCGAGGGTCGAGAACATTTTGCCGCCCGTCACCAAACACAACCATCGCAATTAATCGCTGATTTCGTGTTTGCCTCGTCGCCCGATCAATGTTGGAACCGTAGTCGGACTCGACGCCGCCAGGTTTCTCTGGCAACTGGACGATGCCTTTGCTGAAGGTAAGCTCGGTCAGCTGATTATCGAAGCTCGAAACTCTCACTTCGATGTTTTTCTCTTCCAACGCAGCAAGCCGGTCCTGGTTGTCGGCCAGAACCTGCTCCAGCTTCTGCCAGCGAGTCGTCTCACCCGAGTCATGCGGAAGATCCATGGAGCCGGTCGCATCGACCATCAGCGACAAAATCGCTTTTTGTTCCTGCTCAACCGTCGTGATGCAGCCCGGGCGCAGCATCAACAGCATCGCCATGAAGAGCGCAAATCCGCGAAATGAGACCAGAATCCAACGGCGACGTTTGGTAAGCGAAGTGAACTTTGGTCGCAACAATAAAAGCGCAGCAAGTACCCCTCCGGCGATGGCCAGAATCCAATAATTGACGATTGGATCAAGGGTGAGTGATTGCATGTCTAAGTTCTTTTAGCTTTCAACGAATGAAATTAATTTCGACTTCGATTTCCATAAAACAGATTTGAAAACACCCATTCGACCACAAATACGATCACGAGCAGAATCACCAACAGGGGATAAAACTCGCGGCCGATTCTCATTGCACCTTGTTCGCGTTGCACCTCGAACTGATCTCGCGCCAGGGAATACTGTCCCTGTCCGAGCAGTTCATCCAGCTCCGCTTCATCGAATCGTGACAAATCGGTAAGACGGTCCGGCAACCTCGCACTAAATCCGCGGAGCACCACGCCACCCTGGGCGGCCTTAAGTCGATAATGTCCGGGTGTGTCCGTAAATCGGTAGCGAAGTAACTCGTCATTTGAAAACACCTGGCCCGGCTCTTCGTTTCGCGGAGAGTACAAGCGATATTGCTCCGGGTAAATCCGCGTATCATTGGGCAACAAAGCCGTCTGGCCGATCTCGTAGTTGACTTCTCCACGCACCAGGCTGACCAGGTATTCTCCAATCATCCGGGTCAGCAAAAAACCGGGCAGATTGTTTCGGGTCAGAACGTTCCAATCAACTCGCTCGCCAACACGGCGAGATTCCGAAATCGGAGTCGTGAGCATGATCACGCGCCCGCGACCCACACGACGTTCAATAAGGGCTGGATTGCCATCGGAAAAGCGGAGAACAACTTCGGTCGATGCTCCGTCATCATTGGGAATTTGTCGCACGCCCCAGTAGTAGAAGATGCCAAACTTAGGCCAGGGTATGGATGATACGTTCTGTCGAAAAGCGGCCATGATCGGATGCGACAGGCTGTCCGGGCTTAGAAAAACATCGCGCCAAATTTCGCTCAGCAAAGCTGGCATGACCGTCAGTGCAGCTTCCGTCTTGAATTGTTGGTTTGCGCCCGCATTGTCCTGGGCGTTGGGTCCAAGAAACAAAGCCAGCGATCCGCCGTTATCAACATACTGCGAGATCTGATTCCAGGAGGTGTCAGACGGCGGCATCGGATCAAGCATGAACACGGCCCGGTATTGCGACAGATCCTCATTACCCATCTGCGTTTGATCAATGATTTTGGGGGCGTAGGCTGTTTTGCTCGCGGCAAGGACGTCTTGCAGAAAGTACTCACTCACATCCTCGGGCCTGACGATCAATACGGGCCAGGCCGGCTTTACTTCGACGGAAAAGTGAACGAGATCATCCACCGCCAATCCGTCTTCACCAACCAATTGTATGGTCCCATGGTGGACCCCTTCCTCGATGGAACCCAGTTCAAACTGAACGATGGAAGCCGAGTTCGCGTTAACCGAAGTATTCGAATCGCGGTCCGGATAAAACTGGTCGGGAACCAGCGTCTTCCCGTCTCGACGAACCGGCCGGGCCGGATCGATCTTTTCAAGTTTCATCCTAAGATTCCGATTGGCCGTTCCGACATCATCGGCCGTCGATTGATAGGTTACACGGCATTTGACCGTCAATGTATCGCGCTTGGTGATGGTCGACTGCGCCAAGCGCAGTTGGTCAATTGCGAAATTGGTGTAGGTTTCTGGCCCCACATCGACCACATAAAGGCTGGTCTCACGGTTCTCGGCGATCACGTCTGACACGGGATTGTTCTCGTCATTCCCCCACGACTTTCGCGTCAAATCCGTCAGAACATAGAGTTCCCTTCGCGCCAGTTCCGAATCGCTCAAGAACTTGTAACAAGCTTCGACCTTCTTATTCAGGGGCTGGGGCAGGTAGATGGTTTCGAGCGTCGACACTCGCTTCTTGGCCGATTCAAGATCGACGGAATAGAACGGATCGTCGCCATCGGTTGGAACAATGGCAACTTGCGAGTCGGGAGGAAACTGTTCGACAAGCCACGTCGCCATCTCGCGCGCCCGACTCAACGAACTTTCGTTTTGATACTGGTAGTTCATCCGCGGACTCGTATCCACGATGATCACCGCCGCAACCGGAGCTCGCTGATCACCGATGACCGGACCGTCATTCCCCTGGAGCGAAAGCACCAGGCTGTAACCGCTGAATCCAAGCAGGGCCGCAAGAATGACGCCCAATATGGCGGGAACGATCCGTGACTTGGACTGACTTGCGAACAAAGAAATCAGCAGCAGCGCAGCGACAATCAGTGCCATGGCGCCAAACAAACTCGTTGTCACCCAAGCTCCAAAACGATTCGACGCGGTGCTGGGACCCGCCAATGCCGCCGCCAAAATCAATAGCAACAAAATTCGCAGTGCCAACAGAATCCAATGGCGAAGCTGCATCTTCCTCTGATTGGTCCGCTGATTCTTCTGGACAAATCGAAGGGCAGGAAACAAAAGCGGTTTGGGCTTGGGCTGCATCAGAAGGTGAAGCAGGATCGGAACCCCGATCGCCAACCCACCAAGACCCAACAATATCGAATTTGCCCAAACCATAAAATCTGCCGCCTAAAACCGAGAACGACGACTGATGAGATATTCAAGCAATGCCTTGTCAAATTGCATGCTCGTGTCGAGGGCGACGTAATCGATATTGGTATTTTGGCATCCTGTCCGAATGGTATCCCGAAACTCTTTGACCTGTTTCTGGTAATCATACCGAATACCTTGGGCGTCGACCTTTTCCTTCTGGCCGGTTTCCGGATCCTCAAACTCACAAAGCCCTGTAAAGGGAAATTCAACTTCGGCCTCGTCCAGCACGTGAAACAGGATGACATCGTGCCCGCCATGCCGAAGGCGAAACAATGCGTTCATCAGCGGTTCGACATTGACGAGCAGATCGGAAAAAATCATGATCAGGCTCCGATGCTTGAGCATCGCCGCAATTTGTTCGATGCTCGCCGCCAAGTCCGTTTCCCCTTCGGGTTTCAAATTGGCAAGCAACGAAAGCATATTCCCCAATTGGGTCCGTTTTGATTTCGGCGGCAAGCTTTTCCGAATCTTGTCATTGAAGGCCAATAGCCCGACCGGATCCTGCTGCGAGATCATCAGATAGGCCAAGGCCGCAGCCAAACAAATCGAATAGTCGAATTTGGTTAGCTCTTGCCGGTAGGTGTAGCCCATCGATCGGCTCAGATCCAATGCAAGGTAGCCGGTGATGTTGGTTTCCGCTTCAAACTTTTTCACATAGTACTTATCGGTTTTTGCATACACCAGCCAGTCAATATCTTTCGGGTCGTCACCATGGGCATAGCGTCGATGCTCACTGAATTCCACACTGAAGCCGTGAAAGGGACTCGCGTGCAATCCTTGTAGGAATCCCTTGACGACGAATTGGGCGCGCAAGTCCAGCCTTTTGATCTGGTTGATCACTTCGGGCTTGAGGTATTTTTCTACCGACATTGCGACGCTGGTTGGGGAGGTACGATGGTTGGGTGGCAATCAGGTGCGATCTTAGGTTGATTCGATCCAAATTCTAATTTTCGAACTTGGACACTTCCGGTTCCGGAATTTCCGCGAGCAATTTCTCGATCACGGTTTCCGTGGTCTGCCCTTCTGCCTGAGCTTGAAAGTTGGTGTTGACGCGGTGCCTCAAAACAGGAATCGCGACCCTTTTGACATCTTCGATGGCCACGCTGAAACGGCCATCCATCGCCGCCATCGCTTTTCCGCCATTAATCAAGAACTGGCCAGCACGGGGACCGGCTCCCCAATCGACCAGTTCCTTGACGAACTCAGGCGCGTCGGGATTGTTGGGTCTCGTTGACCGCACCAACTGCGACACGTACTTGATTATGTAAGGACTCACGGCAACGGTATTGACCAACTTTTGTGAATTGACAATCGCCTTGGCCGAAAGAACTTTGTTGACCTCTTTCTTTTCGTTACGACTGGTCGCCTGCAGAATTTGTTCTTCTTCCGAAGCCGTTGGGTATCCAACCTTGATGTTGAACATGAAGCGGTCCAACTGGGCTTCGGGGAGCGGGTAGGTTCCTTCCTGCTCAATCGGGTTTTGCGTCGCAATGGTAAAGAACGGCGTCGGTAAATCATAAGTCGTTCGACCGACCGAGATTTCCCGTTCCTGCATGGCTTGTAACAAAGCAGCCTGAGTCTTGGGTGGCGTACGATTGATCTCGTCCGCCAACAGAATGTTGGTGAACACGGGGCCTTCGACAAATCGGAATTCGCGTTTGCCGGATTCATCTTCGTCCAAAACGTTGGTACCCGTGATATCAGAGGGCATCAAGTCAGGCGTGAACTGAATTCGCTTGAACCCGACGTCCATGATTTGGGCGATGGTGCTGACCATCAAGGTCTTGGCCAAACCGGGCACCCCTTCCAACAAGCAGTGGCCGCGAGTGAAGATTGCCGCGAATACTTGTTCGATGACTTCGTGTTGTCCGACGATGACTTTATGAAGTTCTTCCTGCATCTTTTGGCGTTGCTGGGAAAATTCCGCCAACACATCGCCCAAGTTTTTTTGTTTACCGGTCACTCTCGCCCCAAAACCTGTCCGAGTTCAATTCTTTGGATATTTTGCGAAACGCGTTATGCAGTTTAAAAGGATGGTATTGCTGCCAAATTGACATCCACCTGCATTCAATTTCTTCCGATAAATTTTAAGGGTTCGGTATCCTTTGTGGAACGCGACTTTGTTCTGTACGACGGGTAGCGCGGTGCCTATTTTGACAATGGGAAGTGAATTTGATTCCTAATTTGCCTTCGAATCGAGTTTGTTGGTTTGAAAACCGTGCCCTAAAATTGATTTGAGACCAAAACATCGGTTCCGGATGAATGCAAACATGAACAAAAATTCGATTCGATTTGGTAGTTGGACAATTTGTTTACTGATTGCGATTCCGCTTTTTGGAACTCGATCTGCCGAAGCTCAGAACTTGACTGCGGAAGAGGTCCGAAAGTCAATCGACAAGGGCGTGCGGTTTCTCAAAACTCAGCAAAACAATGACGGATCGTGGCAAGGATTGACGGGGCACAAGGACGGCTCAACGGCGCTTATCACGCTCGCCCTATTGAATAGCGGCGTGCCGACTACGGATCTTTCGATCTCGAAGGCCCTGCGTAACATCGGCAACTTCAAAACCGAGTCACTCGGGACCTATACGGTTTCATTGCGAATCATGGTTTACGCCATGGCGAATCCGGACAAGTACAAGGCGGAAATCCAGAAGGACGTCGCCTGGCTGCAACGCGCCCAAAACAAAACAGGAAATGGCAACGACGGTGCTTGGAGCTACCTGGTTAATCCAGGAACCAGTGGTGACGCGTCCAATACCCAGTTTGCATTGCTGGCCTTGCACGAGGCCCGAATGGCCGGAGTTTCGGTCGACCCTGACGTCTGGCGCCGCGCAAAGACGTACTGGCTTCGATGCTACGATCGCGGCCAAGGCGGCTTCAAGTACACCCCTCGGGAAATGGCTTGCAGCGGCAGTATGACCTGCGCCGGAATTTCGTCGATGATCATCATCCACGAAAACCTCTCGACCGAGATGCTTGGAAATCAACGCGACATTCAGTGTTGCGGCGGGAGCATGCGGCCGGAATCAATCGATCGCGCCATCGCCTGGATGGGGGATGATTTGCATTTTCGGGTAACCGGCAATCCTTTCTTTCCTTCTTATCGTACCGGCAACTTTCGAAACGGCTCGAAGTTCTATTATCTTTACGGCCTGGAAAGGGCAGGGCGGTTGGCCGGAATTCGATTCTTTGGCGAACACGATTGGTATCGCGAAGGAGCCGAACATCTGACCAAAATTCAGAATGCGGGAAGCTGGCGGGCTCGGGCTGGCACCGAAAGCAACGTGCAACTTGCAACGGCGCTCGCGCTGTTGTTTCTCGCCAAAGGAAGGCGTCCCGTGGTCGTCGGCAAGTATCGATACGGTGACGACAGCAACTGGGACACGCACACCAAGGGCATTCATTACCTGACGAGACGCGTCGAGAAAGTCTGGAAAAGAAAATTGAACTGGCAGGTCGTCGATGGCAGAGATGCCACGGTCGATGATTTGCTGGAAGCACCGGTGCTTTTCTTTTCCGGTCGCGAAGCGATTGACCTGAATGAAAAACAGATCCAGGCACTCAAGGAATACATCGAAAACGGCGGGTTCATTTTCGCCGACGCCTGTCAGGGTGACGGATGTGGAGACAACGTCGCCTTCGATCGATCGTTTCGCGAGCTGATGAAAAAGGTACTTCCGGACTCCCAGTTCGACGTGCTGCCCCAATCGCATCCTGTCTGGCAAGCTCATTACCAACTGAAAGAGCCTCGTGAAAATCGGCCGGTGCTTGGCATTCAGGCAAGTTGCCGAACGAGCGTCATTTATGTGCCCGCGAATCTTGCCGGTGTCTGGCAACTCAATCAGCCGGGTGTTTTGAAAAAACACAACAACAAAGCCAAAGCCGACATCGAGTACACCACCCAATTGGGCGTCAACGTGATCGCTTATGCGACCAATGGCGATTTGAAGTATCGCCTGGATCGCCCCAAGGTGAAAACCGACTCATCGAAAGTTCTCGGCAGTCGCATTTTGGAAATCCCCAAGTTGAATCATGGTGGTGGGTCTGACGATGCGCCCAATGCCTGGCGAAACATGTTGAGTCGATTGCGGTTCGATCGCAAACGCCCCGTAAAACTTGAAAAGAAATTTGTCTCGGCCAAAATCGACGAGCTGCAGAATTACCCGATTGTGTTTCTTCATGGACGTTCTGCATTCAAATTTAGTGAAAAAGAACGTGCCGCTTTGCGCGAGTACTTGAACCGGGGCGGTTTTCTTTTCGTCGATTCGATCTGTTCCTCGACCAAGTTCACGGAGTCTTTCCGGAAGGAGATCAAGGAGATCTTCCCAGACAAGAAACTGCAGGCGATCCCCAAAGACGACTCGATCTGGAAGAG
>CAYSXI010000043.1:0-30107 GCA_964434955.1 uncultured Pirellulaceae bacterium | reverse complement strand
TAACTTGTCCGGTCGGAATTTTCCGCTCGAGCTTATCAAGTTTCAACGTCAAAAACTGGCCATTGAAGTCGGAAATCGTGCCGCGGCGAGTAATCGGTTGTTCGTTTTTCTTGGCCCGGTAGGTCACTTGATCCTGGCCGGAATCCTGTGCCAAAAGTTGGGTCGGTGCCAACCAGAGCAGGTTCAAGAAAAGAACAATTGTGAGACGCATAAATGTCTGTCGCGTTCATTGCATTCAGGGAAACCTTAAGTTTACCGAAATTCCAAATCCAGGAAACGACGAATTGATGTTTCGCCAATTTACCGGCTCGTTCGATTTGTGACACATTCGGTCACACGCCGAAAAAAATCCCCGAATCACCACGATTTATTGCCAGGACCCAGGTGTTGATTGACCGACCGTGTCCGTCCTCCAACGAAAAATCAGGTAATCAAACTTGATCACGCTTGGAAGACCCACGATTGGAATACTGATGAACAAGCCGTACCGACTTCCTTCTCGAACACGTAATGAAAACAAGACTCGCAGCAATCCATCCTCCGCGAAATCAAATCGGGAAAACGATTCCTATTACACCCGGCGCGGACTGTCGACAGCAGAGGAAATCGTGACTTTGATTTTGCGGCGCTACGGAATCGACGAGGAGGCAGTTGAGGAGAACTCCGAGTTCAACATGCAGGCAAAAGAAGAGGCCGCAGTTCTGGAAACCGTCGAATCGAGTGCTTCCCAAACAAAGAAAGAGGCGCCGCTACCGGTGACGGTAAGCTCACCTTCACTACCGGCCCAGCAGCTAACGCTTTGGGGCTAAGCCAGGATCGCCAGGTTTTAAACACTCAATTTGCAAAACATCAGTTGCAGAGACTGGGGGTTGGCCAGGCAGATTCACGCCAATCGACTCATGGAAAACGATGAGTTCTTCTGGCGAAGGTTGGATGAATCAAAAGACAACGCCCGAGCATTTGGCCCGAGCGTTGCTTTTCGAGTGTGTGCGATAGATTCATGGAATCTATCGATCGATGAGGCTACTTTTTGTCGTTTCCGCAACAACCGACGCAACAGTCGTCGCTACAGAAACAAGGACCGTTGGAGTCACAAGCGCAACCGTTCTCGTCACACGCGCAGCTTGGGCAGCGACAGTCGTCGCCGCAGCATTCGCAGCTTGCTTTGGCTAGGGGTTGTCCCTGCTTTTCGCCGCAGCATCCGACGCAACAGTTGTCGTCACAGAAACAATCACCGTTAGAATCGCAAGCACATCCGTTTTCGTCGCACGCGCAATTTGCACATTCGCAATCGAGCCCGCAGCATTCGCAAGGGACGGATTCACTTGATGAAAGGTTCAACGCGAAAGGCGTTGCAAAAGCCAGCGTTGCCACAGCAGCGCAGGCAGCAATGATTTTGATCATTTGAAATCTCCTGAAAAAAAATTGAAAAAGACTTTTTTCAGGAGTGTTTAGTTGAGCCAGACGCCAAGCTGAGCGCAGCGAAGGTTTCCTGTTGAAACAGGACCAATGTCTGGTGTTTGAAGGCGAAAGTTGCTTTCGGGTCGGGGGAAATCGAACGGATTCCAACCCGAAAACGAATCGCGTGGAGTTTGTTTTGATTGCTCACCGGGAGCAGGAACCGCCGGAAGTTGCGACTGATGTTCACAGGGGCAATCGCAATCGCAGTTGTTTCCCGATGCGCAGGTCTCACAAAAATCGGAACTGCAACAAAAGGCTCCGCCCTCAGAACAGCAGCAAGCCTTTTCAGGGCAACATTCTTGACCGGCACATTCGCAAGAGCAGATACCGATCAGGGTACATAGAACAATCGAGTCGATTGCCAGTGCCGTAACCCAGAATCTAATTTGCGATCGTGAGGGCATTACTAATCCAAATGTCTAACAAGTAACTATCGAAATTGTAACGCGAATCGTTTCGATGGGCGCGGGAAAACTCGGATCGAATCTGATTTTCAACCATGACAGAACCTTTAATCCGCGTCCATGTTGGTTTGTCCAGTCAGCCATCATTTTTTTGGCTTGATTTTGGCACGGGTGTCGCGAATAGTTTTTGTGCTTTTCAATTGGGTGTTCTCGTCCCCCTCCCACCTCAACAACTCGGCAAAGCGTCGGCGGCCAACGCTCTCCCGGAATACGATCCGCTTACGGATCCAGGAGCACACCATGTCTGGGCAGTTTCCGCCTTCAACCTCCGCGTTCCATTCGTCTCGCCCTGCCAATCCGAGCAGCCACCCTTGTCCCAACTCCGGGCGGAGGGAATCGCTGTTTCGGAAATTGCTCGCTACTCTTTATACGCACAATCCCTTCTATTTGATCAGTGCAGGTTTAGTGCTGTTTGGTGCACAGGCTTGCTTGACCAACCCGGGGCCACTGGAATCCCTGCAACCATGGATTTCGATTGGTTCGTTAACTGTCTATTCGATGGCCCTCGTCACTACCGGGATTTTGCTCGTTCGCCGCGGGGGAGTATGGGAAGACGCACGGACCATCTTTTTGGTGGTGCCACTATTGTTTGCCGCGATTGCAAGCCTGACCGATGGGCTTTGGCTTGAGCAGCCGACCCTTGCCGCAATTACCGTTATCGCAGGGCTGGTTTTTTCGACCTCCATTTGCGAACTGACTTTTCGAAGTCTGAAGTTGGTGTTGCCACCGCTCTTTCGGCTAAGCGTTTACTTTGCAATTGCGATTCTTTTTTTGGCGCCATTTGCTTACGAAGCTCGTTCTTGTTTTTTCCCTTCCGTTCATGTCGGCGTTGTGACTTTTCTTGTGCCCACGGCTTTTGCGGTTTTGTTGCTTGGCCTTTGCTATGCGGCGCCGATTGCAAAGCGAGCGACAAGACGCGTATCTCGCTTGAATCAATCGAACTCCGCGAGTCGTTGGCGCTGGCCGGCTTATCCCTGGTCGCTGTTCCTTGCTTTTGGCTTGGCCGTCATTGGGCGAACGTTCCTGTTGGCGTTGGCCTTTGAGTCTGCTCCTGGAATTCAGTGCTCGATCGATGGATACTTCTTGGTGCCCATCGCTGTTGCGATCGGAGTTCTGTTGATTGAATACAACTTTCGACGCAGGCATTCCGAAATACCTTATCAGGTTCTACTGTTTGCACCGCTGATGCTTCTTTTCCAGGAAGGGTGGAATTCCGCGTCAGCCGCCCGGGAGTTTTCTGACACCCTCTCTTTGTTTGGATCTCCGATCTGGATCCCTGTCCTGGGATTGATTGTCATCTACGCCTATGGGGTCGGTCGCCGCGTCGAGGGCGCAGAGTTTTTTCTGACTTTGACAGTTTTGTTCTCCTCAATGATTGCAATCGATACACGGTCCTGGTGGGATGCCCATCCGCAAAACCCACTTCCGCTGTTCGCACTTGCCGGGCTGCAGTTTGGCCTGCCGCGAGAGCGGGTGTCTACAGCCAGATGGTTGGCGGCCGCGATGTTTTTCACAGGAGGTCTGTCGTTAGTTGGCGTTCAGCTCCAACAACCTGTTGTGGCCTATGGTGCATGGTTCGTCGGACCCTGTCTGGCGATTTGGTTTTTGGGTCTTTGCCGCAACGACCGGTTGGCATTTGAAATGCGAACGATTTGTGCGTTTATTGCCCCATTTGTTTTTTCAGCGACACTCATCTGGTTCGCATGGGCCAAACCGGAAATCGTCAACTTATTGGTTGTGCTCCTGCTGGCCTTGGCGGCTACCGGGTTTCTTGGGGCACGACGAAAGCCGAAGAAGCTCCATGTCGTCTCCGCATGCTTTTCGATGCTTGCCATTTTGCAAACCTGGGTTCTGTTTCCCGAACGCGGAGGTTTTCCAGTTTCATCACCATGGATTCTGTCTGCGATTGGTGGCGGCTACAGTTTTGTTTTTGCGTTGGCGATCAGTTGTCGAAAGGCAGGCATGGGTAGCCAACTGCGGAGGCAATGGTTGCGGGTCCTTGTCCAGATCCGCCACGCGAGAAAGCAATATCACATCCAGTCGACCGACGGGTCCTTCCACTGATAATCCTCCGACGTGGCGTCAAGGCGGGTTTTGTTTGACTCAAATCTGGCCAATGATGTACCAATAAGTTTTGTCAAACCGAGACCTTGTTTGGGCGTCCCTTCGCTCCATGTTGAACACTGAAAGTATCCTTGGACCCCAAGGCCGAATTGCTGCCCGGCTCGAGCATTATGAGTCGCGCCCGCAGCAGCTGAAAATGGCGGAAGCGGTGTTCGAGGCCATCGCTGATGAAAAGCATTTGATTGTCGAGGCAGGTACCGGTGTCGGAAAGTCGTTCGGGTACCTGGTGCCGGCAATTCTTCGAGCGACCGAAAACCAGGAATCTCCCCTGGATTCCGAGGATGAGAAGCCACATCGCATCATTGTTTCGACGCACACCATCAGTTTGCAAGAACAGCTGATCGCAAAGGATCTGCCATTACTTAACAGTGTCATTCCAAGAGAATTTTCGGCTGTGCTTGCCAAGGGCAGACGGAACTACGTCAGCCTGCGACGATTGACCAACGCGCTCAAACGGTCTGGTAGCTTGTTCAACAAACAGGAAGAATTGGACGAGCTGGAAAAAATTCGGATCTGGGCGGGCCAGACGGGCGACGGTTCCTTGACCGATCTTTCATTTCGACCCGCGTCCACCGTCTGGGATGAAGTGGCGAGCGACAGCGGAAACTGTATGGGGCGAAAGTGCCCGACCTACAGTGACTGCCATTATTTCAAAGCGCGAAGGAGGCTGCAGAATGCTCAAATCCTGGTTGTGAACCATGCTTTGTTCTTCAGTGATCTCGCGCTGCGACAAATGGATATCCAAATCCTTCCCGACTACCAAACCGTCATTCTGGATGAAGCACACACCATTGAGCAAGTCGCCGGCCAACATCTTGGGATGTCCGTGTCGCAAGGTCAGGTCGAATATGTCTTGAACAAGCTCTACAACGATCGAACGCAAAAGGGCCTGCTTGTCCATTTTGGATTGGTGGATGCCCAAAAGATGGTTCAAGACTGCTACTACTTAATGGAAGAGTTTTTTTCCGACGTGCGTGCCTGGTGTGACCGGAAGAATGCCAACAAGGAATTCGAAGCGACCACGCGCGTTCATGAAGCGGGTATCGTGAATAACCGAATATCGGGCGCGTTGGAAAAATTGGCGCGAGCCTTGCGTGCCGCGTCTCGGCAGATTCCCGACGAATCCCAGCAACAGGATCTTGTCTCGAGTCACGATCGCCTGATCGCTCTCGCGGACGAAATCGAAAGCTGGCGTCTGCAGTCGGCGGGAGACTGTGCTTATTGGGTCGAGGTGGGGCAACGTCGAACGCGTCAAATGATCAAATTGGCTGCGTCTCCAATCAACGTGGGTCCGCTGCTTCGCGATTACCTGTTCAATCAGGTTCCTTCGGTCATCCTGACGAGCGCGACGTTGAGCGTTGGCAAGGAGAAACAGTCTTTTGATTTTTTGAGCAACCGAATCGGACTGACCAAACGCAGAACGCTCCGTTTGGGCAGTACCTTCGATTTTCAGAAGCAAGCAAAAATCGTCGTGGTCGAAAACATGCCGGATCCGGGGAGTGAGCGCGTCGCCCATGAACGGATGGCAATCGAAGCGATCAAGCACTATGCGGCGCAAACGGACGGCCATTGTTTCGCGTTATTTACCAGCTACGGCATGCTTCGTCGTGTGGCAAGCGCGATTACTCCTTGGCTCACAAAGCGACAGATGCCACTGTATTCCCAGGGCGATGGTATTCCGCGCGGCCAGTTACTGGACGCATTCAAAAAAGAGCCGCATGGAATCCTGCTGGGCACCGACAGCTTCTGGCAAGGTGTCGATGTTCCGGGTGAAGCCTTGCAGAACGTAATCATTACCAAGCTTCCCTTCAGCGTTCCCGATCACCCGTTACTGGAGGCACGTTTGGAGGCAATACGCGAAGCAGGTGGAAACCCGTTTTTTGACTTTCAGCTGCCCGAGGCAATTATCAAATTCAAACAGGGGTTTGGGCGATTGATTCGCAGTAAACGCGACCGGGGAATGGTTGTTGTTTTGGACCCGCGAGTCAAAACGAGGAAATACGGCAGCCTGTTTTTTGAGTCGCTTCCCGACTGTCCGGTCGAGTTCGAAACCCTGGAAGGTTAAAAGCCGTCCGTTGGCTAGCGTTTGATCGTTTTTCCAAAAAGAACCAGTCGTCGCTGTCCGCGTTCCGCAAAAACAGGTGCGGCCATCTGTTTCTTTCCCGATTCCTGAAAGCGGTAAAGGTACCTGGCGTGTTGCTTCCAATCATGACGTTTACCATTTTTCCAAACGCCCAAGTCATGAGGATCGTCATTCCAATGGAACCCCAGCCATTGGCTTTTTGAGAGCTTGAGTTGAACGATGCCCTGGTCAAGTTTCGACGAGTCCAGGTCTGCGGATCGTACTTTGGCAGCAAATGTTTCGAACGATTGCTCCGAACTTTTGTCGCCGACAATGATCCCAACCCCGCAATAGTTTTCCGCTTTTCCCTTTGCTGATAAAACGTAGTGCCCAGGAAAACGGGCTTTCTTGCCTTCCGTAATCGCCCGTGTGTCGGATTCGTTTTTCTCGACTTGAGTGAGTCCAATCGGGATGAGGGCAATCCACGTTTTGTCGCCTTTGAGGAACGTGTAAGTTTCCCGAGATACGGTCTCCCATTCGTCGGGCACAACGAACTTCCAGGGCGCTTGACCGTTCTTGCACAACCAGACAATGGCGTTGTCGAATTGGGCGATCCGATTTTCAAACTCGGTTTTCTTTTCCTGGTACATCGGGGAGCCAACGAACCGAGCGTCGTTAGTCGGTGCGGCTTGAATCGTGACCGAACCACGACTGTTGGAGTGGGCGAGAATTTTGAAACCATTGACGTCGGTCTTGCCCGGTCGAGTCCCACCGGCCAATGATCCCATTTGGAATGTTTGACCGAAATACATTGTTTCCAGGTAGGCGGGAAGGGAATCGGAACGCAACGATGTCGTGGCCGAATACTCCGGTTTGGTTGCATACATGGTCGCCGGTCGTAGAAATTTTCGGTTTGCGATTTCGACGACTTCGACTGGCGGTCGGTAGGAAGAGGTGACAATGTGGACTTCGTCCGACTCCCAGTGCCCCGGGTGGTTCCTGTTTCCGCCAAAATACATCCAGAGCATTGCGGCGGCACTTCCACCGAAGGGCTGCGCGTGGTTGTAGTCGCGTTTGGTTGGTCCCGTAAATCCACCTCGCCAATATTTGAGCGCGCCTGCGGCCATGTACCAGTCGAGTGCGTCACGTGCTGCTGTTTTGACTTCCAGGTCATCAGCAAAGTCATAAAGATTCAATAGCGGTCCGATCGAATGGCCGTGATAGTTCTCGGAATCCCATTCGCCAATTCCGATTTCAAAGAGGGTGTCAGCGTAGGCAAGCAATCGCTTCTTGTACTGAAGTCGAGTTGTTTCGTTCTTTGTTTCTTCCGCCATCAGGTAAACACTGGTATTTCGCATCAGGAAAAGATTTTCCGTTGAGCGAATGTCGACCCAGCTGTTTCGCGCGTCTGGTCCCCAGCCAACCTTTCCTTTTTCGAAAGAATGATGGGGTCGTCGCATCGGGTCGCGTTCGGTCCAAAGCTTGGCACCGCGATACATTCGTTCGCGATAGTCCTGGTCGAGCAGGTCTCCGAAATAGAAATATTTTCGGACTTGATGTTTCAGCGTGAAGCACGCGTAATAGTCAATTCCCTCGGTGTGTTTGTGCCAGGACTTTGCCTGCGCATCTTCGACCTGAAGTTTCTTGACGGCTTCCAGGCCATGGTGACCCAAGGCCTGAGCCATCAGGAATCCGTAGCCACGTTTTTCGTTTTCGAAGAAAGTGTTGGCACCGCGCAACTTGCTCTTTGATTGAGCGTCGATCATCTGACGGGCCCGCCCTTGAAACTCGGCTTCGAGCTTTTCCGGCCACTTTCGAATCAGGTGCTCGGCGTTTTCCGCAAAGGGCTTGGAGGCAAAGGTCCGCTTGCGCTTCGCGTCGTGCCGGACCATGTGTTCCAGCTTCCACTCAGTATTCTGGCCCAGGGTCACTGAAACAAGAAACGGAAACGTAAGAAGAAACGCAATGGAAACGCGCATGGGAATCCCGTTTGAAAGAGGTGCTGCGGCGCCCTTTGCGAAAGGGCGCCAAGTCAGCGTCATCCTAAACGGTTTGAATGGGCAAGTGAATCTGGTTGTCTTTTTCGTCCCGACAATCCAGTTCCAGGTGTTCCGGATAGTGAGATTCACTTCCCAGGATTTGAACACTCATATTGCCTTCATCCTCCAATTCGGCCAGCTCTTTTCGTTTTTCGTTGTTGAGGGCAGCGGCAACGTGGTCGTTCACGCGAATGGTGACTCGACGGCAGTTGGGTTGTTGGCTGGCAAGCATCAACATCCGGATTACCTCAAGGGACATGCTTTCGGGAGTCTTGACGACACCGCGGCCTGAGCAACAGGGGCAATCCTCGTAAACACTTCGCTTGAGGCTCGGGCGAACCCGCTGCCGGGTCATTTCGATCAGGCCAAACGGACTGGTTCGCAGGATTTTTGTACGTGCCCGATCTCGTCGCATCAAGTCACGCAGGCAACGCTCCAGGCCCCTTCGGTGCTTCTCGCGCCGCATATCAATAAAGTCATTGACGATCACGCCGCCAAGGTCGCGGAGACGAAGTTGCCGTGAAATCTCTTTGGCCGCAGCCAGGTTCAAGCGATAGGCGTTTTCTTCAGCGCCTTCCTCGGTCCGGAAGCTTCCGCTGTTGACGTCGATCGCAACCAAAGCCTCGGTTTGATCAATGACGATCGAACCACCGTCGGGAAGCTTGACCTCACGTCGATGAATGTTGGCGATTTCCTCTTCCAATTTGTACTTGTGGAAAAGTGGATCTTTGCCTTCATAAAGTTTCAGCTTGTTGACCTGACGAGGCATGACCAACTTCAGAAACTCCTTGCACCGCTCATAGGCATCTTTGCGATCAATTTGAATGGTATCGACATCCATCGAAAGCACATCACGCATGGTTCGAATGATCATGTCGCTTTCTTCGTAGATATCAATTGGCGATTCCTGCTTCTTGATTCGCCGAACGATGACTTTCCAAAGACGAAGGAGATAGGCAAGGTCCCGAGCAAGTTCCTTCTTCGATCGGCCGGCGCCGGCCGTACGAACAATGAAGCCAAGCCCCTTGGGTGGGTTTAATTCGTTGAGGTAATCGCGAAGTTTGCGGCGCTCATCGAGGTCTTCAATTTTTCGCGATACGCCGACCCGACCGAGGGCAGGCATCAAAACCAGGTAACGACCCGGGATGCTGATGTAGGTGGAAAGTGTGGGGCCTTTGGTGCCGATGCCTTCCTTGATGACTTGGACCAAAACATCGTCACCTCGTTGGAGGACGTCCTGGATCGGCGGCTTCACCCGAGGGCGATAGTTTTGTCCGTTGTACTGCCGGCGACCTTTTTGGTGCCTGCCGCCGCCGCGACCATTTCGGTTTTGGCGTCCGCCACCGCGCGAATTACCACTCTCAAAGTCATCATCGTCGTTGACGTAGTCCGCCGGATCGTAGCCGCCTTGACGATAGTAGCTCGGCTCGACGTCGCTGATGTGCAAGAAGCCGTTTCGTCCGACGCCGAAATCGACAAACGCCGCCTGGATACTGGGCTCCAGGTTGACGACTTTGCCTTTGTAAATGTTCCCGACGTAATTATCCTGGCTGGCTCGTTCGATATACAACTCTTCGAGCCGGCTGTTTTCGACCATCGCAATTCGGATTTCTTCCGATTGGGATGTGTTGATCAGCATTTCTTTTTTCATTGTTGATTCGTTTCTGGTTGGGGCCAGTTTGTGCCAAAAAAGTGTCCGAGATTTTTCTCGTGATTGGCCGGGATGGAAGTGGAAATGAAGTCTCGGGATTTTGGTGATCCCTCGAGAAGTGATTTCCCTTGGCCGGGTTCGGACTTGGCGAAAGTGATCTGGCCTTCGCAATGTGATTGAATGGTTGATTCGAGTCTGCCCGTGGAAAGATCCTGAATGCCGCATCGGACGATGCAGCCAATCTTTCCATTTGGGAACTCTGTCTTGTCCGGGTGGGCGGCGAGCCTAGCACGAGAGATGCATGCGACGGACAAGGATTCGACAATTGCGTCAAGCGTGACGCGACGATGCCCAACCACATTGGCCCGCACGCCTCAGGCGTCTGCCGGCCACGGAATAGGAATTCCGATCGGTACGTTGGACTATCGAGATGTCGATACTTCGAATTCATCTGGGCAATTCAATGCTTGCCCGCACCGAAGATTCACGGTTCGGAATCAAGATTCCTGTTCGTTCACTTGCTCCGAGGATTCTTCGATTCCAAATCCTGATTCGACCAATTCTGCAAGCGCGTCTACGGCCTGCTGAGCGTCGGGGCCGTCTCCTTCAAGCGAAACTTCGCTTCCGGGGCCGGCGCCCAAGGTCAAAATCGACAGCACGCTTTTGCCATCGATTCGCAAGTCATCTTTGACGACATCAATCTTGCTATCGAATTTCGAAGCGATTTCGGCAAAACGATGCGCAGGGCGAAGATGAAGTCCTTGCGGATTAACGACCTTGACGGTTCGACTGTAAATCGAATCAGACATGAAATGTTACGTTGGTGCGAGCAACAAGTTTAATTAAACAAACTGATTGTTATCAGCTTCTTCCAATACCTGTTGGATGTCGGCTGCCGATTTCGATTGTTTCAAGAATCGACAGAACGTTTCATCCTGGAGTTGTCGCGAGATGTTTTCCAAAGCTCGCAGGTGGTCGCCGGGGCGATCCGGAGGAGAGATCAGCAAAAAGAAAATTTGCACCTTCTCTCCGTCGAGACTTTCGAAGTCAACTCCGTCAATGCTCACACCCACGGTGCCGACCAATTCGTCGACGCTGGGATGCTTGGTGTGGGGAACGGCGATGCCTCGACCAATTCCCGTACTTCCGAGTTCTTCTCTTTTTAAAATGGCCTGAACGATGCTTTCTTGCTCGTCAGATTTCAATCGACCTTTTTCAACGAGGCAACCAACCAGTTCCCGGATCGCACTTTGCTTGTCACCGGACTCCAGTCCTGCCTTGATCGATTCCATTTTTACAAAATCAATGAACTTCATAAAAATGTGCCTTTCTGACTAATGCGGCCAACGCCTGACAGATCCACGTCGCGAACCGTGTGATTTAAGATGGATTCGAAGATCCTTCACTCGCGGTCGGTATCGACGTTCTTATGAGATTTGCCACGATGGCCTGTAAGTTTTTCTTTGTGTTTTCGTAGTTGTGTTTCAAGTTTGCGAACGACGCTTTCAACTGCTGTGAGAACATTGGATCCCGTATCCGCAGCAAAAAAGTCGTTTGTTTCTTCTGCCGAGACCTTCACCTCGACCTTCGGCGACTGAGTGTTTTCAAGATCTACCATGACTTCGATGCCCGTCGTTCGATCGAAGAATTTGGGTAGTTTCTGAACTTTCTGTTGGATGGTTTGTTGAATTGATGGATTTAATTCGCCGTGTCTTGTCGAAATAGAAATTTCCACGTAGGAACCCCAAAGCCGAGAAGATATCTACACTGCCCTGGCAACCCGGGCCATTTGGGCACATGCAATTACTATCGTATTTTACCGGTAAGCTGGTAAAGCCACAAACGCAAAAAAATGCCGCGAAGGCACCCCGTTTTTCGACAAAACCAGTCTAGCCGAGGAATCTTTTTTCGAAAACCGGCAAACTTGGCTGCCCCAAAACAATCGGGACACGAATCGCTTGATCCCTCGATTCGATTCAGAAATCTCTCAAGCCATGCCCCGTTGAGGGGACATTTGGGCGCCGGCCCGAATCGGTCGCACTAAGACAATGGTAAAGGTGGCATGATGCCCGCAGCCAATCCGGCCGGTTTATCCACGAAAAATGAGTGGGCGTGAATCGCCGCAATTTCCAAGACCTTAGGGCCGTCGCTCGTTTGGCTATTCCTTTTTCTTCGGCTCGGATTTTTGTTTTCCTTCGGCTTTCTTTTCCTCTTTTGGACTAGCGGCCCGTTCATCGGATTTGGCCTTTGGGTCGGCGTCGGGCTCCCGCTTTCGTTTGGCATCCGAAGCTTTGTCGTTTTCGGCCTCAGGATTACCCTGCTTTTTCGGGCCAGCAGGCTCCGGTTTGAGCTTCGCCGGTTCGATCTTGCGTCCGAATTCGAATCGCGGAAGCGAAACCGGTTCGGCCTGGGCAAATCGAATTCGTTTGTTCGACAACTCCCGGTTCCAACGCCTGATTTTCGGGATTCGAAATCTCTCGGCGCTTTCCGGTCGGAACAAAAACGTTTTGCCGGTGACCTGGCGCAAGTTTTCAAATGCGAGGACGCGTCTCGCGAGCGATTTGCTCTCAAGTTGCTTCACAAGTTTTGCATCCGCGCCGGCTTCCAGGTCTTCGTTGCTCGTACCGACGAGCATCTCGAAAAGCATCTTTTGTTCATCATCGTCGACATCGCCAAATGCTTCATGCAGTCGCGCAACGAGCTCTGGACTGTTGGCCAAGTTCTCTCGGAAGTCCAGAATGGAACTCGACCAGACGGTCCGATTATTTTCGTTATCCAGGAGTTGAATGAGTGGCTGATAATAGCCAATCGAAGAGAGCATTTGCGTTGCGACCGATACGAATTCGAATCGAATATGATCGGTGAGTTCTGTCAGTTGCGGCTCAATGGGTTCGTCGCGTTTAATCTTGGAAACCAATTCATCCACCGATGCTTCGATCACCCAATCGGTTTTCGTTGAAATCCAGGCCGGCTTGCGAGCTTTCAATGTTCCAGCATTGATTGGGCCGCCATTCAAAAAGTCCAAACCATCGGCGATGCCGAGGTCAAACATCTCACCTTCGGTGGCGATCTTGGCGCGACCTTTGGCAACAAACAGCTGGGCCAAAGTGTTACGGTCCTTGGGATCACCGAGCATTCGGTTGGGACTGAAGGGAACGACTCGAATCCAGACTTGCGTTTCAGGTCGCGTGACCTCGACCAACAAAGTTCGTTTGCCGACGGTGAATTCTATTTTGGATTCATCGGCGTCCAGGCGAAACAGGCCGTGAACGATATTGACTCGGGTACTGGTTGTCTTTTTGGCTTCAAAAACAAATCGCGACTTTCCGATGACTTCCAGACTGCCAGTCTTTTCGATTCGGATGCTGGTCGGGAATCCTCGGAAAGTGATCACTGGCAATTCTTCCAGGATGTCAGCTTCGTCCCGGTAGGCCTGCCAACGATTGGATTCAGGATCCAGGCGCACGACGAGTTGGTTCGGCTTGGCAAATGTCGCCGCAACGACCGGTTGCTTGGTAGCGGGCTTTGGGTTGTCGCCCGCCTTCTTGTCATTGTCTGCTTTGTCGGAACCATTTTTCTTGTCGGCGATTTTGGACTTCCCTTTGTCGCCATCCAGTTTGCTTTTCCCCTTTTTGCCCTGAGGATCATCTTTGTCGCTGGCGGCCGCCTTGTCTTTTCCAGGCTCGGTCTTGCCATCGCCTTTTTTCACTTCTTTTTTGGCCGTGGGCTGTTTGTCTTTGGAACCATCCTTGTTCGCGTCGTCGTTCTTGTCGGCTTTGGTTGCGTCTTTGTTGCGATTGTTTGAGACATCATTCTTGGCGATTTCAGCTTTGTCCTCGTCCGAGATCGGGCCAAGATCGCGACCAAAGGTAAAACCACCGTTTCCAATGATCCAGCCAATTCCTGTTCCGGCCGCCAGGATAATCAGGGCTGCGACAATTAACGTTCGAATACTCAGCGTTGCTTTTGTGGGGGCGGCTTCGGTTTTGAACGCACCCTCTTTGCCATTGGGTTCTTTGCCGTTGGGTTCACCACATTCAAAATTCTGATTGTCGGCCTCGCTGCCCGACGTGGAAGAGTGACCGTCCGAGGCCTTTGATTGGCCATTGCCCGCGGGTTGATCCTTTGGCGTCGGCAGCTCTGGCTTGATCGTCGGGACTCGGACCTGGTGTTCGTCTGCAAACTCCCCTTCGTCCATGGATTCGAGATCTCCACGCACCGGAGACAGCGAATAGATCTTTTGCCGGATTCCCAGCGGCACTTTGATCGGTTCATTTGACAAAACTTTGGAAAGGATCAAATGGCTATTGGCGATCTCGGCCAACAACGGAACCGATTCCAAGGCTGACTTTTCAAAAACCTCAACGTCCTTATCAGACAGAGAAGAATCAAGATACTGCGCGACCCGGTTCGCGTTTTTCTCGCCTTGGTTGTCGCTGATCGCGAACACGTTTACGGCAGGATCCGAAGTAATCACTTCGAGATGCTTGATTAGTTTTTGAGCATTCTCAGATTGCTCGATTCGAGCACTGATTTCTTTTTGCTCTTTGGCCGTTAACCCCGCTTCGTTGAGGTAGGCGAGTAGGGTACGTAATGTCAAGCGCATGACCAAATCCCTCATGTGGTTTGGTTTTAGCAAACACCCGAATTTGGATTGGCAGAAAGCAACTGCCAATCCCGATGCCGCTCGTTATGCAAACCGGGCAGATGATTGCGAGTATTTGAAGCAGCTTCGCCTTGCCAAGGTTCCCGTGTTCGCGGTCCGTAGGTACAAACCGGACTCGTTACCAAGTGGCAACGAAAGGATCAGCTGCTTCCTTCTATTTTATTCACTTATCGTCAATTGAGTCGATAATAATTGCCGGCACATTCGCTTTTTTGACGGCATTATTGAATCGAGGGATTTCGCTCGTGAACAATTCGTGCAATTTGCGCATCTGGACGTTGATCTCGGCGGAAAGCATCGCGTAAACCGCTCGAGACTGATCGGTTGGGCGGTAGTCTCCCGTGTCCACAACACTAATCAAAGCGCTCAGTCGGTTGTTAAGCCGGATTGGGAAATTCAAAGGATCCTGCGCACTCTGGTTTTTCGTCTGATAAAGTTTCTCTTCGATCGACGTCAGCTTTTGTTTTAGTTCTGATGCTTGCTTGGCAAGTGCCGCGAATTTTTTCTGGCCCTTGATTTTGGCTTCCAGTTGCTCAATCTGGGCCCGCGAATCACGGATTTTTTGAATCGAGTCATGCACGGCCGAAAGGCGATCTCGCAGCTTCGAATGAAACTCGAACTGCGCTTGCAAGTCTTTTTGAGTTGATGAAGAGCGTGGATCGGCTTTGATTTCGAATTTGACCGAGGTCACTTTCACACCGTCCATCTTGAGCGTGGCGACATACTGACCGGGAACAGCTCGCGGACCTTGGGTTCCACCTCCCCACAAAATCATTCCATCAAATCGTTTGGCGCCTGGATAACGAAGATCCCAGCGTGTCGAATTGACTCCGGGGCGAATACTCAGGCGCGATTCGTTCTTTTTGGAATCGGGTTTGGTCGAAAATGTTTTGGCGACGGTCCCTAGCGGATCCGTAATCACCAATTCCAATTTAGCTTTTGGCACTTCTTTGAAGTAACTGCGAAGCTGGATGCTCGCGCCACGACCACCGCGATAAACGGGCCTTGGCTGGAACAAGTACTGCGAGCTGTTCTTGGCCGAATCGTTCCATTGGTGCAAGGAACTCAAATCGTCGAGGACCCAAAAGCTACGCCCTTGCGTTGCAACAATCAAGTCTTTGTTTTTCAACGCGAGGTCGGTAATGGGAACGATTGGAAGATTCAACTGGAATGACTGCCAGGATTTACCGTCATTCATCGAGACATACATCCCATTCTCCGTTCCCGCGTAAAGCAAGCCTGCTCGATCCGGATCAGCCCGGACCACGCGCGTGAAGTGTTTGGCGTCAATCCCATCCGTGATCTGAGTCCAGGTCTTCCCGAAGTCCTCGGTTTTGAAAATGTAGGGTTTGAAATCATCCAGCTTGTAACGCGTTGCCGCGATATAGATCGAGCCCTTTTGAGTCGGGTGGACCTCCAAGCTATTGATTTGCGCCCATTCAGGAAGATTGGTTGGTGTTACGTTTTTCCAACTCTTTCCACCGTCACGGGTCACATGGACAAGACCGTCATCCGAGCCGCACCAGATGACATTGAGGTCGTGGTGTGATTGAGCCGCGGCAAAAATGGTGCAGTAGTATTCAACACTCGTATTGTCCTGGGTGATTGGGCCACCCGAGGATCCTTGTTTCGATTTGTCATTGCGCGTCAAATCCGGACTGATCTGGGTCCAGGTCTGTCCGCCGTTTGTTGTTTTAAAGAGAACGTTTCCGGCCGCGAAAAGCGTTTTCTTGTCATGCGAAAAGAAGATGGGAAAGTTCCATTGAAAACGGAATTTGCCGTCGCCGGCGCCATGTCCCATGGGATTGTCGGGCCAGATGTGAATGTTGCGTCGTTCGCGCGTCTTGTGATTGATTCGCGTTAAATATCCGCCATAGGTACCGCCATAGACGATGTCCGGGTTGTTCGGATCGGGCGCGATATGTCCGCTTTCTCCCCCCGCCGTGGGCTCCCAGTCGCGTTCGCTTCCGCGCGAGTTATGGAAAATTCGAACGGTCGAGTTGTCCTGTTGAGCGCCGTAAATTCGATAGGGAAAATGATTATCCGTCGTGACCCGATAGAATTGTGCCGTGGGCTGGTTCATGTAAGTCGACCACGTCCTTCCGCGATTGAAGGAGACCTGACCTCCACCATCGTCGGCAATCGCCAAGCGATCCGGATTCGCAGGATCAATCCACAAGTCGTGATGGTCGCCGTGAGGCGTCGAAATCGAAGAGTATGTTTTCCCTCCGTCGATACTGCGCCAAAAGCGAACGTTTAGAACGTATACTTCGTCGATGTTTTTCGGACCCGCGTAAATTCGTGTGTAGTACCAGGCACGTTGACGCAGCTTTCGCTCTTCGTTGATTCGTGTCCACGATTGGCCCGCGTTGCTACTTCGGAAAACGCCGCCCTCTTTGGCTTCAATGATGGCCCAGACTCGATTCGAATCCACCGGAGAAACCGCTACGCCAATGATTCC
Organism: uncultured Pirellulaceae bacterium; assembly: GCA_964434955.1. Classification (GTDB taxonomy): domain Bacteria; phylum Planctomycetota; class Planctomycetia; order Pirellulales; family Pirellulaceae; genus JANQLU01. The sequence continues at coordinate 13,179 of CAYSXI010000043.1, read as the reverse complement.
GATTGGGCCTTTCGGCAATCCAGAATTCGCGGTGATGTTTTTCCACGACTCACCGCCATCGGTACTTTTGAACAAACCGCTTCCCTCGCCACCACTTTCGAGGCTGTAGGGCGTTCGTTTGATTCGCCACATCGATGCATAGAGAACGCGTGCGTTGTTGGGGTCGACAACCAAATCGACCGCGCCAACTTCGTCGTTGACAAACAACACTCGTTTCCAGGACTCGCCACCATCGGTCGACTTGTAAATTCCTCGCTGTTGATTGGGACCATAGAGGTGGCCCATCACTGCCGCATAAACGACGTTTGGATCTTTAGGATGAACACGAAGCCGTGGAATGTGGTGTGAGTCTTTCAGGCCAATCGATTTCCAGGTCTTACCGGCATCTACCGACTTCCACATGCCGCTTCCGTGTGAAACATTTCCGCGAACCGTCACCTCGCCACCGCCAACGTAAATGATGTTGGGGTCCGAAGGAGCGATCGCGACAGCGCCGATGGATCCACCGAAATAACCGTCCGAGATATTTTCCCAGCTTGATCCACCGTCTTCGGTCATCCACATTCCGCCGCCGGTCGCGCCAAAGTAAAACTTGGTCGGGTTCCCGGGGACGCCTGCAACGGCAGCCGAACGACCGCCGCGATAAGGGCCGATCGATCGATAGGACAAGGATTTCATCAGAGGATCAGAACCGCGGTCCTGGCCGGGCGACGCCGATGGCTGAATGAAAGAAATAAGTCCAAATGCAATGGAAGCCGCGAGAACGAGCCTGGTCATGGTGTGGAATCCCTGAATAAACGTCTCAATGAACAGAGAATATTGTAATTAAAAATAGGATACATGCTGTCCGCCGACAGAAGTTGCTTCCGAAGATACCGTGGAAACACGATAAAACCCAACACCCCCTCAACGAGCGAGCCAGCCGCGGCTGATTCAAGCCAACAAATCCGCGCTTATTTGGTACTGGCGATTACATTTCGCGGACGACACTTTTTCGCACTCGGAATAAAGAGCTGTGCTCTCGCGATGAAGCCTGTGCGTATCTGCACGGTCCCGGTCCGTCATTCGCAGCAAAACATGCTCAAAGTCTCGATTTTTTGACGCGATTCGACGCGAGAGCCTTTGGTACGCGATGTGCATTTTGGAGATGTGCTTTTTGAAGTGGCGTGCTTTTTAAGGGAAAGGTTGAGAATTCGCCGGAAGGGTTCTCAGCAAATAAGAGCACCCAGTTTTTTTGCCCCTCGTTCCAATCGTTCAGGAGTTGCGCATGTTGAGCCACGACATTCATTGCACGTATTTTTCTCAGGAGGACTTACTCGGAGCTGGTTGCCTCGATATCGAAATGGCGATGGATGCTTGCGAGTCGGCAATGCGGGATTTCAATGATGGCCAAGTCCTGTTTCCCGAGAAGATTGTTCAAATCTTCAACGATGAGACGCAAGAAAGAATCAACTGCCTGCCCGCGACCTTCAAGCAAAAGAAAGTTTGCGGCGTGAAATGGGTTTCGGTCTTTCCGCCGAATCCCGTGAAACATGGAATCCAGAATCTCTCCGCTGTCATCATCCTTTCGGAAATCGAAACCGGGTTGCCGATCGCATTCATGGAAGGAACGCTTTGCTCCAATATGCGCGTCGGTGCGATGGGCGCGGTCGCAGCAAAATACCTGGCCCGGCAAAGCTCGGAAACGATTGGATTTATCGGCGCTGGCGAGCAAGCCAAAATGCACTTGCTGGCAATGAAAACAGCCATTCCTAACTTGAAGCGATGTCTCGTGGCCGCAAAATCCACCGAGGAAGAGCTTTCATTCTGTGAGGAAATGGCGCCTATCCTTCCCGACGTTTCGATCGAAGGCACAAAGTGCGAGTTGAAACAAGCGATCGTTGACTCCGACGTTATTGTGACCGCAACCAGCGCTCAGGCTCCATTGTTGAAAGCGGAATGGGTTCGGCCGGGAACGTTCTACAGTCATGTGGGTGGCTGGGAAGACGAATACGCGGTTGCGTTAGCGGCCGACAAGATTGTTTGCGACGATTGGGAGACCGTCAAACATCGGACGCAGACACTCAGTCGAATGTACAAGGAAAACCTCCTGTTGGATGACGACGTCCACGGAAACCTGCTTGACTTGGTTGTCGGAAACAAACCGGGACGCGAGTCGGATGAAGAAATCGTCTACTTCAATGCAGTGGGCCTTGCCTACACCGATGTGGCAATCGCCTACGCGATGTTCGAACGAGCCAAAGCCGCCGGAATGGGACAGGACCTGAAGATCCAAAACGAAATGATCTTCGAGCACGCTCATTTGAAAGACTGGGTTCGAATCTGATCCCAAGGCCGAAACTCGGCGGATTTGGACGGTTTGATGTCGCCCGCGGTTGGGCCCGCTTTCAATCGGCGAGGAGCTGACACGCAGCGAGGATCCGACACGCGGCGGGCCGAAAAGGCATGGGCTCAAGTTAATTGCCGGCCTGGGCTCAGTTCGGAGGCTGGTGACGCGCGGCAATAAAAAAAGGCGGCCCGATTGGACCGCCTTTTGAATTTCATTGATCGGACGACTTACTTGTCAGCTTGCTTTTCTGCTGAAAGTTTTTCGCCTGGGCTCGCCGATTCGGTCTTGCTCTTCTCTTTCTGAGACATGATTGCTTCGGCTCGCTTGTTCGATTCGAGAACAACCTTTTGAGCGATGGCGATGTGTTGGGGGTGGAAGAATCGCTCGAAATAGCCATTGCTCAATTCGATGCGGTTCTTGACCAGCAATTCTCGCCAAGACAAACCATCCATCATGTTCCAAGCAGCAGCTTGAGCAACGTGTTGGTTGATTTCGCCACCGGCCAACATTTTCAAAGTTTCAGCAACTTCTACTTTGTCGGTGAACTTTTCGATTGGAACAACTTTGTACTTCAATCGAGGACGTGGATCCTTCTTGCCATGCTCGAGACAAACCGTGTTGACTTTGACTTTGCCAACTTTGCCAGCTGGGATATTGAAGACTCCGCCGGGGCCACCGCCGCCACCGAAACCGCCGCCACCCAGGCCGCCGCCGCCGAAGCCACCGCCGCCGAAGCCGCCGCCACCAAAGCCGCCACCGCCGAAGCCGCCGCCGACACCCTGGTTACCGCCACCACCGAAACCGGTTTGACCTTGGCCGCCGAAGTTTCCGCCGCCGCCGCCAAAGTTACCGCCACCAGGACCGCCGAATCCCTGTTTCATCACAGGCACTGCAGCGAATGCAGGTGGAAGTTTGATCGCGAGAGGCTTGTCACTCTTGTTCTTGAAGATGACGTTCGCCTGAGTCGCGTCCTTAGGAATAAAGGAAACTTCAATGTCCCCTGATTCCATGGCCTTGTACATTTCGATCGAAGTGAAACCTTCGACCGGAGTTTTTGTTTTGTGAACACGTCGAAGAGCGCGGTCCTTCTTGTCATCCGCCGATACTTGAACGACGAAGACAATGGCCAGACAGGCTGCCGTGAATGTGCTTAGAAAACGAGTCATTGAAGTGAGCCTCATTAAGTGGAACCTCCCTACAAACCACCGATACACTTCCCCTGTTGAGGTATCGGCAAACCAGCGCCCCTTTTGCTGGCGATTTAACGATCCGGGCAGCGATTTCAGTCTCCGCGCGGATCGAGGATTTTCTGAATACATACATTGTATCTTGAGAAACCAGCAATTCGTAAAGTTATTCCACTAAGGTTTTCCAGATTTTTCCGTATTTCCACGGTTTCCCCGAACGCTTGATAGCAGCCCCGGTGCCGATAACCGGTTTTTTCCGAAAAACCGTTCGATAATGGAGCAGAGGCGTTCAATCCTGCTGTATCAATTTGAAATACCCGAAAAAACAGGCACAAAAAAAGCCCGCGGAGTTTTCCGCGGGCTTGGTGAATTTCAGTTCGATTTGAACTAGATCAAGGTCGCGATGACCAGGGCAACCACGCTCATCAGCTTCAAGAGAATGTTGAGCGATGGACCCGAGGTGTCTTTGAACGGATCGCCGACGGTATCACCAACGACTGCAGCCTTGTGAGCTTCCGAGCCCTTCTTGAGCTGCTGACCGTCCACTTCAAATCCTTCTTCGATCATCTTCTTGGCATTATCCCAGGCACCACCCGCGTTCGACTGGAAAAGGGCCATCAATACACCACTCACCGTAACACCGGCAAGCAATCCACCAAGCATCATCGCGTTGGTGTTGTCAGGATTGTCCCATCCGGTAATCAGTTTAGGAACAAATCCAAAGGCAACGGGAACAGCAACCGCGACACATCCTGGCAAAATCATTTCGCGAATCGAGGCCCGCGTTGAAATCGCGACGCATTTGCCGTATTCAGCTTTGCCGTCTGCGGCTTCAAAGGTTTTTTGATCCGCGTCCGACCAGTCCTTGAAGTCCTTCCCTTCGTTCTTGTTCATGACATCCAAAGCTTTCTTGAGTTCCGGAATGTCTTTGAATTGACGACGAACTTCCTGGATCATTGACATCGCCGCGCGACCTACCGCATTCATCGACAAAGCCGAGAACAGGAATGGAAGCATCGCGCCAACAAACAATGAAGCCATCACGAAAGGATTCACAACATCGATTCCAGTGAGCCGCGTATCTTGATGAGTCGCGTTGTAGGTCGTGATAAATGCGGCGAACAATGCCAGAGCCGTCAAAGCGGCCGAGCCAATCGCGAATCCTTTTCCAATCGCCGCCGTTGTGTTTCCAACCGCGTCGAGTTTATCCGTTCGCTCGCGAACTTCGGGAGGAAGTTCCGCCATCTCGGCGATACCGCCCGCGTTATCTGAAATGGGGCCGTATGCGTCGACCGCCAACTGGATGCCCGTATTTGAAAGCATTCCAACCGCGGCGATCGCGATTCCATAAAGACCGGCAAAGTAATAAGCGCCAATGATTGCCGCCGCAATGATGATGATTGGAATCGCAGTCGACATCATCCCGACGCCGACGCCCGAAATGATGTTCGTTGCCGAACCCGTGACCGATTGGCGGACAATCGATTTCACCGGTGGAGTTCCGGTGCCCGTATAGAACTCTGTGATCTTTCCGATCGCCAAGCCAGAGCCAAGGCCAAACAAAATGGCAAAGAAGACTCCGTTGGAGGTCGTTGTCATTGCTTTTGATGTAAGTGGATCGCTGTAAGTCCAAGTGTCTGGAAGCATCCAACGGATAACACCGTAGGTAAGTCCGAGCAGCACAATGGCCGAAACGAATTCCCCGATATTCAAGGCATGATGAGGGTTTCCGCCCTCTTTGGTTCGAACGAGGAAGGTTCCGCCGATCGAGGTCAGAATTCCAATTCCAGCCAATACGAGTGGCAGCAAGACTGCTCCAAGTGGCATTTGACCTTGGAATGGAGCCAATGTGACGAAGGCGGCTCCCAAAACCATTGTTCCAAGAATCGAACCGACATAGGACTCGAACAAGTCAGCACCCATACCGGCAACGTCACCAACATTGTCACCAACGTTGTCAGCGATGGTCGCTGGATTCAGCGGGTGATCTTCGGGAATGCCTGCTTCGACTTTACCTACCAGGTCCGCTCCAACATCCGCGGCTTTGGTGTAAATTCCGCCACCAACGCGAGCAAACAAAGCAATCGACGAAGCTCCAAATGAGAAGCCGGTCAGAACGGTAATGATTCTGACGATATCCGCTTGGCTCTCTGGGTTCCAAATGGACGCGAAAACAATGAACAAAACACTTAGGCCGAGAACACCGAGTCCAACGACGCCCATCCCCATCACGCTGCCTCCGGCAAACGCGACTTCCAAAGCTTTGCTGAGACCGTTCCGAGCTGCATTAGCCGTTCTAACATTCGCTTTGGTCGCGACTTTCATCCCAATGAATCCAGCCAAGGCGGATGAAAACGCACCGAGCACAAACGACAAAGCGATTAAAGGTGAAGAGCTTTCGCCCTGGGTGGAACCGGCGTAGCCGAGCAGTGCGGCGACCGCGACAACAAATATCGCGAGCACACTGTATTCAGCTTTCAAAAAAGACATCGCACCTTCCGTGATGTTGGCTGCAATGCCCGACATCTTTTCGGTACCCTCGTCTTGAGCCGCGACCCATTGAGATTTCCAAAACGTAAATCCAAGGCCCAAAAGACCTAGAACAGGAATCGCATAGGCCCATCCGGGTAGTCCGAAATCTTGGGCTCCGTCAGCAGTTGTTCCGCCACCGTCCGTTTTGTCATCCGACTTGGAGTCGTCCTTCTTGTCATCAGTTTTTTCCGATTTGTCATCGGACTTTTTGTTGTCCTGGGGTGAGCCAGAGGCGTAGCCAGAAACCAAAGACAAACTCAGCGCGGCGATACCAAAAAACAAAAAGCTTTTGGTCCAACGGTTTTGCAGCAACTTGAACATGCTCGAAGAAACCTTTATCGATTGCAATTCCAAGAATTATTTGAACGAACGCATGAACGCGTTTTGTAAGCAATTTCGCGTCAAAGCGACTACCGGTTTGCGATTGGCAGATAACCCAACAAGAAAATCAAAGGCCGATGAAGTGAACCACTTCAACTCGTTTTTCGAACGCCTTTTTGGTGAGCCATCGGGCAATGAAGAACACGGCGAAATCAACCCGACTTAAACGGCGAAGTTTACCCGCGAATCCCGAAAACTGTCAACGCCAGATTCGGCGCAAAGCCCTAATTCGAAAGGGTTTACTCGCCTTCGGCATGAACAACTTTTGGCCCATTGAAGTATAAACCAAATGGGATGGAAATCGGGGTGCGACAAAACGTCGCAGTGGCAATTCGATCCCTTTGGCAAACGAAACTTGGCATCGCTCCGTTTGGAATTCCCGATTGTCAAATAGAATCTCCGGCAACCCGCGTTCCGGTTTGTTCGTTTTCCTCGACAAATTGGTCGATTTGAAGCCTGGATGGGGTGGCATTCCATTTCCCAGCAATTCCCGATGAAATACAATTTGTCACGCGGCAACTGTCGTTGGGGCAACGAAGTCCAGGAATTTTCCGGTCGACTCACTCCGGCAAAGTTGTCAAAACAGGTTATCGAACACGATTCATGCATCAGAATCAAATCAAAATAGAGACGGGAGTTTAAGAACAATGACCCTGAAACTTTCTCATCACGCGCGGCCTTTCGCGATATTGTTGGCGGGCATTTTGACTTTTGGTCTCTGCTTGCCCCAATCTGCTTTTGGACAGGAAGGCAAAAAAGCCGAATCGGAAAAGCAGGAAGAAAAGAAGCAAGAAGATAAGAAGGAAGACAAAAAGCAGGAGCAGGAAGACGGACAGGAGGATCTCGACAAGGCACTCGAATTGAGCCAGAAAGCGAAAACGACTCGCGACCTGGACAAGGTTGCCGATCTTCTTGATTCGGCACTCGAGAAAAAGTTGGACGACGAATCCAGGCAGCTTGCCACGAGTTTGCTCAAGTCAACGCTTGCCAATCACGTCAAAAAATACACGGATCAAATCTTCAAGATTCCTCGCGATACGCGCTGGCGATTCTTCCGACGAGAAGCACTGAAGCGAATCACCCGCCTGCAAGAATTGGATCCCAAGAACGCCGATCACTTCATCAACGAAGCTCGACTGAACGGGCTACCCGGTGGCGATCGAGAAGCGGCCGAAAAAGCGATCGGCAAAGCAGCTGAAATGGCCGGCGACGATAAATCCAAAAAGGCCGAGATTTTGTTGCTGCGTGCGGCGCTTGCAAAAGATGATGGCAAACGCCTCGAAGATTTGAGCGAAGCACTCGAGCTGGACCCCAAAAACATTCGCGCGTTGACGTTGCGGGCGCTTTACTACGAACAAAAGAAAGAGATGGACAAGGCGATTGCCGACCTGGAAACGATTGCGGAACTTCAGCCCAACAACCTCGGAATCCTCGACAAACTGATTCAGACCTATGCCGTAACCAAGAAATACGACAAGGCGATCGCAATCGCGGACAAATTGATTGACAAGCAGGAAGACAACCCTCAGTTGTACCTCGTCAAAGCCCGGTTGCTCGCAGAAAAAGGCGACAACGAAGAAGCGGCCAAAGTTCTCGAAGAAGCACTCGATATTGACGACAGTAACACCGACATCCTGATTACCCAGGCCAGTGTTTATTTCAGTCTCAACAAATACCAGGAATCATTGGACGCCGCAGAAACGGCATTGGAAATTCAGCCGGGTTTGATCGCCGGAATCCTGTGGCGAAGCCTGGCAAATTCGGGATTGGAAAACTACGACGAAGCCATCGAAGACATGGAGACGTTGGTCGACAATTCTGCTGGGCCGCAAAAACAGGAATTCAAGATGCAGTTGGCGATGCTGTTTAACGCCGCTGAAAAGCATGATGATGCAATCGACATCTATGACGAGTTTATCGACGCCAATGCCAAGAACGATCGCGCTCTTCGTGGTCGTGGCGACGCCTATCTCGGGTCCGGACGGCACAAGAAGGCGATCAAGGATTACGACTCGGCGCTGAATGTGAACGCCGATAACTCGGGTGTCCTGAATAACCTGGCCTGGTTGCTCTCAACCACCCCCGATGATGAACTGCGTGATGGAAAGCGAGCGGTTGAACTTTCTCTCAAGGCCTGCAAGCTCACCGAGTACAAGCAGGCTCACATCCTCAGCACACTGGCTTCAAGCTATGCCGAGGCGGATGACTTTGAAAATGCGCTCAAGTGGGGAAAGAAAGCCGTCGAAGTTGGCATCGAAGAGAAAAGTACTCAACTGGACGATTTGAAACGCGAAGTCGAGGCCTACAAGAAGAAAAAGAAGTGGCGGGAGTACAAAGACAAAAGTGGGCCCGAGGGCGAAGTTGAATTTGATCTCGACGATTAAGGCAAGGTTGCCAGGGTAACCACCATGAGTTTCGATCCTTTGGATCGTCAGGCCGCTTTCGACCTGATGTGCGAATACACGGAAAATGCGGGTTTGCGCCGCCACATGCTGGCCGTCGAACTCGCGATGCGTGCTTACGCAAGTCAATTGGGCGAGGATGTTGAGCGCTGGGGAATTGTCGGGTTGCTGCATGACTTCGACTATGAGCGATGGCCCGATCCCCCCGATCATCCGCTCAAAGGCTCGGAAATTCTTCGCGAACTGGGCTACCCGGAGGACATGATCTACGCGATCAAGTCGCACGCTGACTACCTCGAAGATTGCCCGCGGATCGCGCCGATCGACAAAGGCCTGTTTGCCTGCGATGAACTTTGCGGTTTTATCGTTGCAGCAGCACTTGTCCGCCCCGAGGGCATCAATGGGATGAAGGCCAAAAGCGTTCGCAAAAAGATGAAGCAAAAAAGCTTTGCTGCTTCGGTGAACCGGGACGATATTGTGAACGGCGCCGAGGACTTCGGGGTCGACTTGAATGAGCATATTCAGTTCTGCATTGACGCCCTGGCAAACGAGGCGGAGATGCTTGAACTGGTGCCCAGCGGTTCCGAATCCAATTGATTTCCGGCGAACTTCCCAAAGCCGTTATGCAAAGACAAGAGAAAAGAATCTGGAAGACCAATCATGGAAATTCAAAGCTCTGATCAACTGACTCAAAAGAAATGTGTTCCTTGCGAAGGCGGGGTGGACCCTTGCCCACTACCACAAGCTCAAAACCAGCTAGAGAATCTTGAGGGTTGGTACCTGACCCACGAGGGGCAACGCATTCGCAAAGACTGGACCGTCAAGAACTTCTTGGCTGGCTTGGAGTTCTTCAAGCTGGTTGCGGAAGTCGCCGAAGAAGACGCGCACCATCCGGACCTCCATTTGGAAGGTTACAAAAACCTCTCGATTGAAATCTGGACGCACGCGATCGGTGGCCTGAGTGAAAACGATTTTATCCTCGCTGCCAAAATCGATCAGCTTCCAATCGAACTCGGCTAGTCTGAGTAGGCAAGTGCTCAAAACTTGCAAAGGGACTCCGTCAGCCAAACCTCGATCCCGGGCCATCCGCCCGGGTTCTGACCCACTGGTTTCGATGCGCCCGTATTCGATGCACCGGATTTGGCATTACGGTCCCAAACGCGAAGTGCTTTGCAGCCTTCATCGACCTAGGCGGAAATCATTCCCAGGTGTTCGCGGAGAAAGTTTGCCAGGTCTTCGCCTTGCACGTCGTCCACTTCATCAAAACTCAATCGAACAACATCTTTCGCGCCGGCCGAGTTGACCGCCGAATTTTTTGACAAGCCGGCAACGCGTCCAAGGGGTACTCCATTTTTCGGGCCCGTTAAGTGCAGCCAAAGCGCGTCTGCTTTTTTGGTCTGAATACTGGCCCACGGTTCCTTTTGACCGGGAACGTACACGTGTACGATTTGCTTATTACTCCAGAGGAACTGACCCTCGGGCGCGGTCGACTTCAAAAGCTCATGCAATTGTTCAAGGACATCCATATCCCATTTCACCTTGCCGGCCGTGAAGCCCTTTCGCATGAAGTGCCATTTCTTGCCCAATTTGGACCAGGGCATGTGGTCCTCGAGATTGGTTTCTACGCGCTCAATTCTCGCAAAAAATCCGGCAATCGCCTGATCGACGAACTCCCAAAACTCGGGAATGTCCAATTCGGCAAGCGTAAACGCGCGAATCTCGACTTCTTGCCATGGTCCTTTCAGTGTCGTGACTTTGAGACGCGGTGAGTTCCCGTATTTGGGAATTTCATCCATCTCGTTTAACGTCCGCAACGGAATCTTTTCGGCCAGGTCGGCCTGTTTGAAGGTTCCCTTTCGAACCCGAAATTTCATCTTCAATAACCAGGTCTCACCCGTGATGGCATGGAAGAACCATCCAAGCGATTTTTTGCTTCCTGATATTTCAACAACGGAACGGGACTTCCAATCGGTCGCCGAGAAACCCTCGGCGGCTTCGATTCGATCGACCACTTTTTCGAGGATGGCACCATCCCACTCAACCTTCTCACCGCTGCGCCCAACACGATCGCGTATGTGCCAACTTCTTCCGTCGGCTTCCCAAGGCATTTTGGCTTCGGCGCCCAGTTCCTCAATCTCGCGATCTTGTTTGCGAACCTTGTTGAAGGATTCATTCGGGTCAAAAATCTTGCGTGTTTCATACTGCCCTTCGGCCAACGTGTCCGCCAAGGCCTCCCCGGTGAAACTGCGCGGCGTTTTTGACTTGCCATTGCTCGACGCGCCGCGTCCATACTCCGCAATCATTTCGGGAGTTCCGCAGCAAACGATCTGCCCGCCGCCCTGCCCTGCCTCGGGACCCAGGTCGATGATCCAGTCGGCGCATTTGATAATGTCGAGGTTGTGTTCAATGCAAACAATGCTGTTGCCAAGATCAACCAGACGTTGCATCACATCAAGCAGTTTCTTCAAGTCGTCAAAGTGCAATCCGGTTGTCGGTTCATCCAATAGATAGAGCGTCTGTCCCGTATCCGGTCTCGCCAGCTCGGAGGCCAGCTTGACGCGCTGGGCTTCACCGCCCGACAAGGTCGGGGCCGCTTGCCCGAGGCAAACGTAATCCAATCCGACATCGCAGAGCGTTTGAAGAATCCGCCGGATTTTCGGGATGTTGTCAAACAGCTTGACGGCTTCGCCGCAAGGCATTTCCAACACATCGTTGATGGATTTGCCATGATATTTCACGTCCAGTGTTTCTTGGTTGTAGCGCTTTCCGTCACAGGCTTCGCACTTAACCCAGACGTCGGGAAGGAAGTGCATCTCGATGCAGATCTGCCCGTTGCCCATGCACTCTTCGCAACGGCCGCCTGGTACGTTGAAGCTGAATCGCCTTGCCGAGTATCCGCGAACTTTTGAATCGGGAAGCTGGGCATAGAGGTTTCGAATCAACTCAAACGCACCGGTGTAGGTCGCCGGGTTGGAAGTCGGCGAGTTTCCCAAGGGAGTTTGATCCACTCGAATGACTTTGTTGATCAGTTCCAGGCCACGAATCCGCTCGTGCAAACCGGGTGTCAATGAAGCCCGATGCAGCCGGCTCGCGAGCGTGTTGTAGAAGACATCGTTAACCAGTGAGCTTTTGCCACATCCACTGGGGCCCGTGATCACTGTCAGTGTTTCTAGCGGGATCGAGACGTTTACGTTCTTCAGGTTGTTTTGCCTCGCACCAACGATATCCAGGGTTTGGGCATGTTTGATATCGGGAATTCGTTGCAAGGAACTCGAGGTCGAAGCTTTGGATTTCTTTGCGACCTTCTTCTTGGTGGTTTTCTTTTTGGCGACTTTCTTCTTGACGGATTTTTTTGCACTCGGCCCCTCGTTGTCCAATAGGACGGGGCGACGGTTACTTGGGATCGGAATGGATTTCTTCCCGCTGAGGTAGGGGCCCGTCACGGATCCCCGCTTCTTCTGAATCGATTCATAAGTGCCTTGGGCAACGATTTCCCCACCGCCAACGCCCGCCTTGGGTCCAAAGTCGCAAATCGCATCAGCGCTTTCGATCACTTCGCGATCATGCTCAACGACCAGGAGCGTATTCCCCAGGTCTTTAAGCCGGTGCAGGGCGCCGATAAGTCGCGTGTTGTCTCTGGGGTGCAGCCCGATCGTCGGCTCATCAAGAACATAAAGGACGCCGCAGAGCCCACTGCCGAGTTGGCTGGCCAATCGAATACGTTGAGCTTCTCCATTGCTCAACGTATTCGCCGTTCGATGGAGCGTTAAATAGTCGAGCCCCACGTCGTTGAGGAATTGAACACGATTGGTGACTTCACGAATGATCTCGCCGGCAATTTTCTTTTCGCGGCGATCCAGTTTCCAGGCTTTGATTTGTTTTTGAAGTTGGTCGAGTGGCAAGCGGCAAACTTCATCGATGGTCTGGCCGCGAAATTGAACGGCTGCGGCATCCGCCCGGAGGCGACTGCCAAAACAGCTCCCACATTCAACGGTGTCCACCAAGGACGCCATTCTCTGGCGCAGACCGGCCGAAAGTTTTGCCGCCATGTTCAGCGCCGGAAACAGCCCGTGATACTGGAAGGCCAGTTTCTGTCCTGTTCGATCATCGACGTACTCGATCCAGCGATCGCCGGTTCCAAAAAACAGGATCCGCCGGTGCCTTGCCGACATCTGATCAAAGGGCACATCCATCGGCAGACTGGCCGAAAGGCAAAGAGCCTCGAGCATGGTTCTGGCATTTGGCAAATCGAGTTCGGGCCACAATCGAATGGCGCCCTCAGCCAAAGTTGCCTTGGGATCACGAATCAAAGCCGCGGGATCGGCGCCTTCCTGGGTTCCGAGCCCTT